>CAZBTT010000048.1:0-16511 GCA_964494295.1 uncultured Acidobacteriota bacterium | reverse complement strand
TCATGCGCTTAGAATCCATCGCGATTCGTGACCTTAAGGGGAGGGACGCAAAGCTTGGACCAGAAGGAGCGGGAACGGTCGCAACCGGCGTTCTTTTCGCGCCAGGTGAAGTACGTCCGCTCGTTCTATTTGGACCTCGCACCCCCCGCGAATGCACCCCTGGCTGTCGTCTGCGGCGGCTTCGAGCGGTGTCATCCCGACTACCTCATCGACCGCGCGAACTTCCCGTACCTCGGTCTTGAGTTCGTCGCCTCGGGCCAGGGCAGTCTTCAGCTCGCAGGGCAGGACGTTGTGCTCCGGCCCGGTCTCGTCTTCTGCTACGGGCCCGGAATCCCCCACCGGATCGCCGCCGATCGCGCTGATCCACCAAGCAAGTACTTCGTGGACTTCGTCGGCGCCGATGCGGTCCGCATGCTGCTCGACTGCCGGCTCGCCCCGGGCGTCTGGTGCCATGTGGACAGTCCGGGCGACATCCAGCGAGCGTTCGACGACCTCGTGCACGACGGCTCGCGGGGTGGCGCCATGGCGAATGAACTTGCCGGCGCGCGCCTCCACTACCTGATGTTGCGAATCGCCGCCGCCCTCTCGCCCGCTCACGAGGATCACACGGCCGCGTTCTCGACCTATCTGCGTTGCCGGCGGCACATCGAGGAACACCACGTCCGGTTGACCCAACTCAGCGAAACCGCGCGCGAGTGTCACGTGAGCGAGGCCTATCTCTGCCGGTTGTTTCAACGCTACGACCGCCAGACGCCCTACGAGTTGCTGACGCGCCTGCGCATGAACCGGGCGGCGAAGCTGCTCGAAGATCCGAGTCACACCGTGAAACAGGTCGCGGCCGAGCTTCTCTTCCGGGACGCCTTCCATTTTTCGCGCGCCTTCAAGAACGTGTTCGGCGTCTCGCCGAGAAGTTTTCGCGAGACCTTCAACGATTCCCACCTGTCGCTCCCGCAGAGTTCCGGGGCGTAACGAGTCCAGATCCAAGATGGAGAAGAGCCATGACCTTTGACCTGCGCGGCCTGGCCGCAGTGTTGCTGTCGATCGCAAGCATCCCGGCGAGCTTCGGCGCCGACGCCCCGCCTCGGGCCCAGTGGCGCTTTGAGACCGGCGATTCGGTGGCGGGGGCCGTGAGGTTGGTCGAGGGCGTGTCCGGCCGCGCCCTGCGCCTTGACGGTTACACAACGCGCGTCGTCCAAAAGGCCGCCGAGGCGCCACAGCTCGTTTCGACCTTCAGCGTGGATGGGTGGGTGGCCCTCGCGGCCTATCCCTGGAACTGGTGCCCGATTCTGGCTCAGGAGAAGGACGGCGACGCCGGCTATTTCTTCGGCGTCGGGCCGCGAGGCGAACTCGGCCTGCGTCTCGCGGTGGGCGGGCGGTGGGTTTCGGTCGAGTCGGCAAAGCCTCTCCCCCTCCGCCGCTTCATCCACGTCGCCGCGGTGTTTCGTCAGAACGATGGCGTGCGCCTGTACGTGGACGGGGTCGAGGCGGGCCGTCTCGAAACACGCGGTGCGCTCAAAACCGCTCCGGAACAAGACGTCATGCTCGGTGCGAACCGAACGAAGGTCCTGCCCTCCCATCCCGTGCCTCCGGCCGAAGGAACCCGGCCGTCGTGGTTCTCGCTCGACGGGATCCTCGACGAGGTCCGGCTCTTCGATCGAGCCCTCGCCCCCGAAGAGATCGCTCGCGAGGCTCGTCGGCCGCAGGCGTCGATGACCCCCGACATCCCCGCGCGCGTCCTGCCCTCGGGCCCTCCTGGTCCGGGCCGCTTCGGCGCCTACTACACGAAGCTGCGCTACTACGAAGACTGGGATGCGCTGTGGCCCGTCTCCGATCATCCCGACATCGTGGTCCAGTTCGATGGCTCTCCGGTGCGCGTGGTCTTCTGGCGCGGCCTGCGCTATTCGCCCGCCTGGGTGACCGAAAACGGGCTATGGCTCGCCGACCAGAGCATGGAGAGCGGCAACCACGAGGGCTGCGTCGAACACATGCAGGACATTCACACGAAGTACTCGTCGGTCCGCATCGTCGAGAGCACGCCGGCGCGCGTGGTCGTGCATTGGCGTTACGCGCCGGTGAGCGGGCACGATAACAACTGGACCGCGAACGAACGCAGCGGCTTCGCGTGGTGGGTGGACGAGTACTACACCTTCCTGCCCGACGGCACGGGCGTGCGCAAGGTCCGCTGGCGCCGGCCCGAGGCTTCTCTCGCGTTCCCCTGGCTTCAGATCCAGGAGACGAGCGTCCTCGCGCACCCGGGTCAGAACGCCAAGGACGTGCTGGCCAACGACGCGCTAACCTATGTGGATCTCGACGGGCGCAGCGCGACCTACTCGTGGCCCGACGACAAGAGCGTCAACACGCGCGACCGGCGCAACATGGCGGTCGACCCGAGCATGGTGAAAGACCTGAAGCCGGAGAGGCCGGTCATCCAGGTCGTGAACATGCGTTCGCAGGCGCGGCCCTTCGTCATCTACGAGCCGGGCACCAAACCGCGGGTCTACGTGGGGCGGGTGCGCGACGAGGTGACAAACTTCCCGGCCTACAACCATTGGCCAGAGAGCCTCGTGAGCTCGGACGGTCGCTTCGTCCAGGCCGCCGACCGCACCTCCAGCTGGTCGATCTCGCAGAACTACCCGCCCGAGCACGATGAGGGGAATGGGTATTCGTGGGTGGCCCTGCTCTACGGGGCCACCTTTGGCGAGCCGACGTCCCTGGTGCCTCTGGCGCGCTCGTGGAACCGGGCGCCCGAACTGCAGGTCCGCTCCGGCGGTGCCGAGAGTCGCGGTTACGACATCGGACAGCGGGCGTACACGCTGCGCTGCTCCCCGACTGGCGGCTGCGGCGACCTTGGGCTCGACATCGCGGCCAGCGCGGAGCGCCCCCTCGCGAACGCTCTCATAGTGATCGAGGGCTTCGGCGACGGGGCGGCAACGGTTTCGGTCAACGGCCAGCGGCTCGACGAGGGCCCCGGCCTCCGGCTCGGGCGGAGGCGGACGATGCAGGGCACGGACCTGATCGTCTGGCTCGAACGAGCCGCGACCGAAAGGGTCGAGGTTCGCATCTCGGGCGCGACGCCCCCGCGCTGAGGGCGGCGCGCCGAGACGGAGCGGTTCAGTTGGGTCGCGGGCCTGAGGGCAGGTTCTTGGCGAGGAAGTTCGTCATCAGATCGTAGAGGTGAAGTGACGTGCCCTCGCCCTCCGAGATGCCGTGGGCGCGGTTCGGATAGGCCATCATCGTGAAACGTTTGTTGGCGGCGACCAGCGCGTCCACGAGCTTCTCCGTGTTCTGGTAGTGCACGTTGTCGTCGCCCGTGCCGTGGACGATGAGCAGATTGCCCTGGAGCTTGTCGGCGAAGGTGATCGGCGAGCCGAGCCGATAGCCCTCGGGGTTGTCCTGCGGGCGCGCCATGAACCGCTCCTGATAGATGGTGTCGTAGAGACGCTGATCGGCGACGAAGGCGATCGCGATCCCGGTTTTGTAGAGGTCGGGATGCCGGAACATCGCGTTCAGGGTCATCTGCCCGCCTCCGCTCCACCCCCACGAGCCGACGCGCTCGGCGTCGAGATAGGGCCACTCCAGGATCTTTCGGACCGCCGCCGCCTGGTCCTGCGAGGCGAGGATGCCCACCTGCCGGTAGATCGACTTGCGCCACGCGCGACCTCTTGGCGAGGGCGTGCCGCGGTTGTCCATGCTCACGACAACGTAACCGTGTTGCGCGAGCATCAGGTGCCACACGTAATTGTTGCCGCCCCAGCGATCGAGCACGGTCTGCGCGGCGGGTTCGCCGTACACGTGAACGAGGAGGGGGTAGCGCTTGCCTTCCTCCATCGCTGGCGGCTTCATTCGCCAGCCATCGAGTTCGACTCCCTTCTCGATCTCGACGCGGAAAAACTCCACGGGCGCCTTGCGCAGGGCGTCTACCTTGGCGCGCAGAAGTTCGTTGGCCGCGAGCACACGTAAACGGGTGTGATCGGGCAGGCCCACTAGGTCGGTCACCGGCGGCGTCTCGAAGCGGGAGACCGTGTGGATGGCGAACCGCGAGTCGGGAGATATCTGGTAGCTGTGCGTTCCCGGCTCCGTCACCGGTGTCATGCGTTCGGCGGCGCCCTTGCCGTCCACGCGAGCGCGGAAGAGATAGCGCCGCGTCGGCTCGGTCGGAGACGCAATGTAATACAGATAGCCGCCTCGCTCGTCCACGCTGAGAAGCTGCAGCACGTCCACACCCGCAGGCGTGAGCGGTGTGGGGGGGCCGCCGGCGCGCGGGACGGCGTAGGCGCGCCGCCAGCCGTCGCGTTCGCTGAGCCACAGGAAACGGCGTCCTCCGTCGAGCCAGTGAAAGTCGTCCTCCACGTCCACCCACGTGTCGTCCCGCTCCGAGTGAACCGTGCGCACGGCGCCGGTGGCGGCGTCGGCAAGCATCACGTCCAGCGTGTTCTGAAGGCGATTGAGGCGCTGCAGCATCAGTTCGCCTTTCCCCGCCCACTCCATGCGGGCGAGGTACTGGTCACGCGGGTCGCCAGGCACTTCCATGAAACGGATCTCGCCGCCTTCGGCCGAAACCACGCCCACGCGGACCGCCGAGTTCGTTTCGCCGGCCTTGGGATACTGGATCCTGGTGAGAGTCGGGTAGAGCCCCGACGTGTTGTTGATCAGTGTGAACTCCTTGACCTGAGAGGCGTCCACCTGCCAGAACGCGACCTGCCGGCCATCCGGGCTGAACCTGAAACCGTCGCGCAGTCCCAGTTCCTCTTCGTAGACCCAGTCGAAGGTGCCGTGGATCAGGGTCGGGCTGCCGCCGCGGGTCAGACGCACCACGCGTCCATCGGCGATGTCCTCCACGTAGATGTCGTTTTCGCGCACGTATCCGACGCGGCGGCCATCGGGCGTGAACTTCGCGAACATGAGGGTTGAAGGCGCGGCGTCGCGGCCGAGCTTCTTGAGGTTGCCGCTGGCAAGGTCCAGCACCCAGTAGTCACCGCGGCTGTTGATCCGCCAGACACGCTTCGTGTTCGTGAAGACGAGCAGTTGCTTCCCGTCCTCCGACCAGGAGTAGTCCGCGATCTCGAGAGGCGTCGTGGCTCCTTCTGGGGTGAGGCGAGCGAGAGAGACGAGCACCTCGCGGCGGGCGGACGCGGTGTCGTAGCGGATCAGCTCTCGAGGTCCGCTGGCGCTCGAGGGCGCGGGAGCTTCGAGAGTCGTGTAACTAGCACCGCCGTCCAGCCAGCGCGCCGGGCCGAACCGCTCGGGCTGGAAGTCCTTCGTCTTGAAGATTCGCTCGAGCGTGACAAGCGAGGGATCGCTCGCACGCGCGGCCTGGGCCTCGGCAACGGAGACCACAACGACGGACCCGAGCAGCGCGAGGCCCAGGACCGCGGCCGTCCGGGTCAGCCGAGAAACGAACGAAGAGGCCGCGCTCATCACTGGAACTCCACCACGAGGGTCGCGGGCTGACCTGCTTTAAGGGTCAGGGTGCGGCGGTTCGGAGCATCGCCCGCAGCCAGTATCGCCGAAGCGTCGCGCAGCTTCGCGGTCTTGATGGGACGCGGAACCTCGAGGACCAGGCGCTGCGCCTTTGGAGAAGAGAGCGTCACCTCAACCGAACCGGGTTTCCACTGGAGTTTCTTCACTTCCACCTGTCCGCGGCTCAACAAGCCTTCGATCGTTCCCTGCGGCCAGGTCTTGGGCAGCGCCTTGAGGAGCGACACCTTGCCGGGCTCACCCGTGACGAGCATCCTGATGAGAACCGCGGGCAGACCGCCGCTGACGTCCATGTTGAAGAGGCTTCGATAGTTGTGAGTCGAGGCCATGTTGGGCAGCCAGTAGCGGGTGACGAGAGGCACGAACGACCGATAGGCGAGATCCGCTTCGCCGAGACTCGTCGCCGCCTGACCGAGCTGCACGAGGCCGAAAGACATATAGCCACCGCTCTTCTGCCAGTCCGTCCAATGCCGTTCGAGCTTGAGCTCGATCACGCGCTTGAATGCCGCCATGAGCTTCGGGTCGGCGGCGATTTCCGCGGGCAGGCCATCGTAGAGCGCGTAGAGGTGCGAGGAGTGACGATGTGCGTGGTTGTCATCGAGGAGGGGCGTCAACCACTCCTTGATCCCGCCCTCGGGACCCATGATGTAGGGCGGCATCTTCGCGAGCATCTTCTCCCACACGGGCACTTTCTCCTGGTTGCGTCCGAGTTCGCGGGAGAGTGCGATCAGCCGGGTGAGAAGCTCCTTCGCCGCCGAGACATCCATCGTCGCATTGAAAGTGGCCTGTGACTTGGTGTTCTCGGGAGCGTTCTCGGGCGACTGGGTCGGCGAGAACACCAGCCGGCCGTCTTTTCCTTCGTAGAGGTAGTCCTCGAAGAAGAGCGCGGTTTTTTCCATGAAGGGCATGGCGTGCTCGACCAGGAATTTGCGGTCGCCCGTATGGAGGTAGTAGTCGTAGAAGAAATGCGCGGCCCACGGCGCGCCCGCGACCCAGAATCCGCCGGCGAACCGCGGCGCCAGGGCGTTATTGAAACCGTTGGTGCTGGTGCGCGAGGGCAAGACGACCCCGCGCGCTCCGAAGATCCGCTCCGCGTTCAGTTCCATCCACGGCACCAGCGATTCGATATAGGTCGTGTAGGCGAGCATCAGCTCGGGCGTGCTTGCCATCAGGAGGCTCGCGATCGCCGACTGTACGTTGCCGTTCTGCGTGTAGTCGCTCGCCCAGGGCGGATCGTAGGTGCCCGCCCATACGCCTTGCAGATTCGGCGGCAGTTCGCCGATGCTCGAGATGATGTTGTAGCGGCTGGCGTCAAACGTCTTCTCGATCAACGCGGGCAGGATCGCCTCATCCGTGCTCTTCGCGATCAGTTCCTCGCTTGAAAGTGAGTGATCAGCTCCGCCCCCGAGATCGAGGCGGACTCGGCGGAAAAGATCGCCGTGGATCTTCGCGTGGCGCTCGAGCAACGTTTCGTACGAGGGCGCGAGGGCCTTGAGCCGCGCCTGCGTGCGCTCGTGGTGGATCTTGTCCTCTTCATAGACCGGAAGAACGTCGATGAGCACCAGCACTTCGTCTGCACCAGTCACCAGAAGGCCTGTGCCGTCCACGCGCGTCGATCCGCCGCGTGTGGTCACGCGGCCAACACCCTCGATCGAGTGGATGCTGCCGGGATACGCATTCAGGAACCGGTGGCGGTAGGTGAGATGCTCGCCGGTGGCGGTCGCCTTCGCGTCGCGCATGTGTTTGCGGAAGCGTTCGTGACCCGGTTCGCGCGCGCGCAGCTCGAGCCGCGCGTTCACGGAACCGGGGCGCTCGCCGCGGATCCGCATCACCGCTACGGAGTCGGCGCGGGAGACGAAGAGCGTCCGCACATAAGCGCCGCGTGCATCCTTCCACTCGACGCTCGCCTCGCCGGTCTCGAAGTTCACGCCGCGCCGGTACCCTTCGATGTTGGGATCGCTGTCCATCTTGATTCCAAGTTCGAAGGCGGGCACGAACGGATCCGGGTACCTGAAACCATCCTGACCGGACAGATCGAAGGCGAGCTGACTCGCCTGCTGGTACAGGCCGCGGTCGATCAGGCTGCGAATCTCGAAGAGTCGCGGACCGGTGAGGGGCGGCAGGTGCGGCGGACGTTCCGGCAGGAACATCCGCTCGTGAGAGAAGATCACGGTCTCGTCGAGGGGCTGGCTCATAACGACGGCGCCCACGCTGCCATTGCCGCTTAGCAGGCCGTATTCCCAGGTCGAGCCGGGACGGGTGCTCACGAAACCGCGTGCCGGCGTCTCAAAACCGGCACTCGCTACCGACTCGCCTGAAAGCGACAACGCGAGGAGAGAAGAAAAAAAGACCGCCGTCAGGACCCGCTGCCGCATGTGCTGTGACCTCCGCGCCTTTGCGCGATATCCGCCCTGAAATGTGAATCACAGAACTGTACACAGTCTCGTATACAATCGTCAAGCTCGCGATCGACTGCGAGCGAGACGTCAGTCAACGGAGGAACTCAAATGTCCAGGGTCGTTCTGGCCGGTCTTACACTGATGATGGCTGTCTCCCCCGCCTCGACCGGCGCGGGAGCGGCTTCGGCTCAGGATGGAGCATCGCCCGTCCGTCCGCCCGTCGCGTGGTGGCCGCTCGATAGCGTCGAGGGTGGAACAACCCCGGACCGGGCGGGTAGTCATCGTGACCGGATTGACGGATTGCACCGCATCGCCAAAGGCGTTGCCGGTGAGACCCTGGTTTTCGACGGCTACACCACCGTCCTCCGACGAAAGGCGGCTGACGCGCCGGTGGTCTCGAGCGCCTTCACGGCAGAAGCCTGGCTCGCGCTCGGCGCCTACCCGTGGAATGTCGTGCCGGTCGTGGATCACGGCGACGAGCAGATGCGCGGCTACATCTTCGGGCTCGGCCCGCGCGGAGAGCTCTCGCTGAGGGTGGCGGTCGACGGGCGTTGGCTCGAGACCCGCTCACCGGATGGAGCCGTCCCCTTGCGCCTTTGGACTCACGTCGCTGCACGCTACGACGTCGCATCGGGTCTCGCGCTCTTCGTGAACGGGACGGCGGTCGCAAGGGTGGCACCTCCAGACCCCGCACCCGGCGGTCGCAGCGGCGCACGACGCGGTCACATCACGCCGGCACGGGATCTCGACTTGCTCGTGGGCGCCGTTCGCGCGCCACTCCGGCCAACGCCGTGGCATCGCTTCGAGGGAACGCGTCCGAGCTGGTACTCGATCGAGGGCGCGCTCGACGATGTGAAGATCCATGCCACCGCACTTCCAGACGCCGAGATCATGGCGTCCGCCGTCGCGGTCACACCCGGCCCTCCTCCGCTTCCGCCGCGCGTGCTGCCCTCGGGTCCGCCGGGCCCCGGCCGCTTCGGCGCATATCTCACGAAGCTCGCCTACCACCCCGAGTGGGACGCCCTCTGGCGCGTCGATGCGCACCCCGATGTGTTGGTCCGCTTCGACCGCTCGCCCGTCCGTCTCGTGTTCTGGCGAGGTACGCAGTACTCGCCCGCGTGGGTCAGCGAAAACGGCCTGTGGATGGCGGACCAGAGTGTGGAAGGGTACGACGCGGATTTCACCTACGAGCACATGAACGACAAGCAGAATCGATACTCCCACGTCCGCGTGATCGAGCAGACCGACGCGCGCGCGGTGGTGCACTGGCGTTACGCGCTCGTCAATGTGAAGAACGAACTGTGGAACACCGAGGAGAGGCTCGGCAACGGCGCGTGGGTGGACGAGTATTACTACGTCTACCCGGATGCCGCGGCCGTGCGAAAAGTGAGCTGGAATCGGAACACGCTCGGGAACCCGGTGCAGTTCCAGGAGTCGATCCCGCTTACTCAGCCCGGTCAGGTGCAAGGCGATGTGATCCACCCCGACTACGTCACGGTGGGAAACCTTGCCGGTGAAACCCAGGTCTTCTCTTACGTCGCGGACCCGAAGCCCGATTCGAAGAAGGTTCCGGCGGACCTCGTGATTCAACGCCACAATCTGAAGTCGACCCACAAGCCCTTCATCGTCTTCGAGCCCGGGAACAAGATGGCCTACCTCCGCGACATGAATCTTCTCAACCTCTCCCGCCCGGGTTCTGGAAACCACTGGCCCGTCGGCCAGACGCTTTCGGATGGCCGGACGAGCCTCGCCACCGACCGCGCCGCGCACTTCCTGGGGTTCCCGATCTCCACTCCGCCACTCAATCAGGGCCCGGACGGACGCGACTCCCGCGCCTCGCTGTATGGAATGAACGATGGTCCGTGGAGCGATCTCGTCGCACTTGCGCGTTCGTGGTCGCAAGCGCCGGAACTGCGGGTCGCCGCGGGCCGCGTCCGTACCCTCGGATACAACCGCTCGGAGCGCGCCTATCTCTTGAAAGCGGAGGCGGCCGTGGATCGACCTCTCGAACTCGTGGTCGCCGCCTCACCCGCCTCGCCGGTTCGGAACATGGCGCTCGTGTTCGAGGGCTGGGGCGAGGCCTCAGCCCGTCTCACGCTCAATGGGCGAGAGGTGCCGCGCGGCCCGCGGTTCCGCTACGGCCACCGACACACACTCGCGGGGACCGACCTCGTGGTGTGGATCGAGACCCGCAGCGATACCTCGGTTCGCATCCGTCTCAATCCCCGACCGTAACATCTCGACCAACCAGGAGAGTCAGCATGCAGTTTCTGAACAGACAAGTGCGCGTGAGCGCCATGACGTTGGCCCTCGCGGTCTCAACACTCGCGCCTTCCGTGGCGCTGCCCCAGGACCCAGGCAACAGCCCGGCGCCGGCGCCCCCACGTGCCGACGGCGAGGGCCCCTGGAAGCGGCTCATCCTGCGCGGTGCGACTCTGATCGACGGAACCGGGGCGCCTCCGGTCGGGCCTGTGGACATCGTCGTCGAAGGAAACCGCATCCGTGAGATCAAGAGTGTCGGCAACCCGGGCGCTCCTATCGACCCTGCGAATCGCCCTGCCGCCGGGCCCTCGGACCATGTGATCGACCTCTCCGGTCACTATGTGCTGCCCGGTTTCGTCGACCTCCACGGCCACCTCGGCGGCCGCGAGCAGGGCGCGCCTGCCGACTACGTCCTGAAGCTCTGGATGGCGCATGGAATCACCACCAGCTCCGATCCCGGCAGCGGCAACGGGCTCGAGTACATGGTCGAACACAAGAAGAAGAGCGAGGCGAACCTGATCACAGCCCCACGCCTGCTGCCCTACGTCTTCTACGGCCAGGGCGTGAAGGATCCGATCACGACCACCGCGGGTGTGCGCGCTTTCGTTCAGGATGTCGCGCGGCGGGGCGCTGACGGCATCAAGTTCTTCGGCCTGCGACCCGACCTGATGGCCGCCGCAATCGACGAGTCGAAAAAGCTCGGTCTGCGCACCACGTGCCACCACGCCCAGCTGGCCGTGGCGCGGCTCAACGTGCTGGACACCGCGCGCATGGGCCTCACGTCGATGCAGCACTGGTACGGGCTGCCTGAAGCGCTCTTCGCCGACCGCACCATTCAGGACTACCCGCGCGACTACAACTACAACAACGAACAGGACCGCTTTTCGGAGGCCGGACGCCTCTGGCGTCAGGCCGCTCCGCCGTTCAGCCCCCGGTGGAACGCGGTGATGGACGAGCTCTTGAAGCTCGACTTCACTCTCTCGCCCACCTTTCATGCCTACGAAACGACGCGGGACTTCATGCGCATGAGCCGCGCGGAGTGGCACGAGGAGTACACCCTGCCCTCGCTATGGCGCTTCTACCTCCCGAGCCGCACAAATCACGGGTCCTACTTCCACTACTGGACCACCGAAGAAGAGGTGGACTGGCGCAACAACTACCGTCTCTGGATGACCTTCGTGAATGAGTACAAGAACCGCGGCGGACGGGTCGGCATCGGCACCGACTCCGGTTACACCTTCAACCTCTACGGCTTCTCGTTCGTTCGGGAAATGGAACTGCTCCGCGAGGCTGGATTCCATCCCCTCGAAGTGATTCGCTCCGCGACCCTCGCGGGAGCCCAGGCGCTCGGAGTCGCCGATAACGTGGGGAGCCTCGAGCCCGGGAAACTGGCGGACATGGTGGTGGTCAAAGAGAACCCGGTCGCGAATCTGAAAGTGCTGTACGGGACGGGCGCGGTGAAGCTCGACGCCGACAACCGCCTCGTCCGCGTGGGCGGCGTGCGCTACACGATCAAGGACGGCATCGTCTACGACGCGCCGAAGCTGCTCGCCGACGTCCGCCGCATGGTTCGCGCCGCGAAGGACAAGGAAGGCTTCGAAATCCGCCCGGTCGGCCGCTGAGCCGGCTAGAGAATCGCGCTTAGAACCTCACTCGACATCAGCACACCGCGGCGCGTGAGGCGGACGGTCTTGTCGTCAACGTCGAGAAGTCCCGCGGCGATGCTGGGCCCAAGGGCGTCTCCGAACTGATCCATCACGTCGACATCATGTCGCGCGCGGAACGTCGCACGATCGATCCCGCGGCGCACCCGCAGTCCGGTCATCACTGCCTCTTCCAGACGCTCGGTGCGAGACAACGCGCGCTCCCCCGCGCGCGCCGATCCTCGCGACTCGACGGCCGCGCAATAGCTGCCGAATGTCGGCTCGTTCCAGGAGCGAACACCGCCTTCGAAGCCATGGGCAGCCATACCGAAGGCGTGGAACGGACCATCGTCCCAATACTTGAGGTTGTGGCGCGACTCGAAACCTGGCTTGGCGAAGTTCGAGACCTCGTACGCGTGAATGCCTACCGCCGACATCGCATCCTCGGCCTCGTTGAAGAGATCGGCGATGAGATCGTCGTCGGGCAGGTTCAACGTGCCTTCGCTCGCTCGGTGCGCCACCACGGTCTTGCCGTCGGTTTCGAGAACGTAGAGGCTGACGTGATCGGGACCAAGATCAAGGAGCCTTCGCAGACTCGCATGGAAGCGCTCCCGCGTTTCACCGGGCCAGCCGAGGATGAGATCCATCGAGATGTTGGTGAAGCCGGCGGCGCGGGCGGCGCGGAGTGCGGCGGTCGAATCGTCGCCGGTGTGATCGCGAAACATCTCGCGCAGGACGGCGTCGTCGAAAGACTGGACGCCGAGACTGAGCCGAGTCACGCCGGCAGCGCGCAGTTCCAAATAGCCGCGCTGGTCCAGGTCGCGCGGGTTCGCTTCCAGCGTGACCTCCGTGTCCGCGGCCAGGGTGTAGCGGTCGCGCAACGCCGAGATCAGTTCGCCGATCTGGGCGGGGGGAACGAGCGACGGTGTGCCGCCGCCGAAGTAAAGGGTGTCCGCGAGGCCGCCCGTTGAGGCGCGGATCTCAGTCGCCAGTGCGCCCAGGTAGCGATCACGGCGCGAATCGGCGGGTCGCCCGGGGTCGATGGCGAAGTGGCAATACGCGCACTTCTGGACGCAGAAGGGAATGTGGAGGTAGACGCCGAGGGGCCGCTCGGCGGGGGGCGACACCACCGGACCTTGCGGCCTCGCGGACCAGGTAGTGGCGGGCGGGGGTTGCTTCGTCGCCCTCGTCAATCGAGCTTCCTCGCAATGACGGGCGCGGTCGAGCAGCCCTCCACTCAGCGCCCGCTATCCAACGCCCCGCTCTGGTTGTAGTGCTGGCGGTGCACGCGATGATCCGTGCCCTTCATCCGCACGAGCACGCACATCTCCATCAGGCGCGAGCGGAGCCGGTTGCCGATGCGCTCGACCAGATACTCACGATCGGTCGCATCGCCGCCCACCTGATCGAGACGCCGGATCTCGGACGCGTCTTTATCGTCGAAGTTCGTGGTGATGATCGACGGCCGTTGGTGAACGTAGCGCTGATTGAGGATGTAGAAGAGGGTGTCGTTCATCCAGTCCGTCATCTTCCAGGCGCCGAGATCGTCGAGGACAAGGATGTCCGTGTTGATGATCGGGTCCAGGACCTCGGTCTCCGTCATCCGGACGTCGGGGTTGTAGGAGGAGCGGATCTCGCGCATCAACTCGTGGAAGTCCCAGAACTGACCGCGCACCTTCTTCGCCTCCGCCAGTTCGCGCAGAACTGCCACCGCGAGATGCGTCTTGCCAATTCCATTCGAGCCGGTGAAGAGAAGCCCGAGTCCCGCGGAGACGCCGGTGTGCGGATAGCCCGCGGCGAAACTGGCCGCCTTTTCCCAGGCCGCGCGCATCTGCGGCGACGAAGCGCTCTCGAAGTTCGCGAGGGTGCAGGTGCGGTAACGCGCGGGGACTCTGAGGCGCTCGAAGATGTCGGGTCCTTTGGAGCCAAGGGCGCGGCAGGCGCAGGTCTTCGCGAAGTCGTGGTCGTCCCGGACCACGATCTCGAAACCACTCCCCCCGCAGATGGCGCAATCGGACATGAGGGCGAGGTTATCAATCCCCGGGGGCAGGAGCCGCGGTGGAGGCAGCCTGCGGCTTCTCCACTCGGACAATCGCCTGCGGGGGCAGACGCACGAGGGCCTGCTCGAGTCTCTCCGCGAACCCTTCCCGCGCACCCTGCTTCATCTCCTCGCGCACCCACGACACGAATTCGTTCATCTCCTTCTGCATCTGCTCGATCTGCCCGCGCAGCTTCAGAATGACGTCGATGCCGGCGAGGTTCACACCAAGATCGCGGGAGAGGGAGAGGATCATCTCCAGACGCTTCATGTCCTCATCGGTATAAAGGCGCGTATTGCCCTCGCTGCGCGAGGGCTTGAGCAGGCCTTCGCGCTCGTACATCCGCAGGGTCTGCTGGTGGATGCCGTAGCTCTGGGCCAGCGTGCTGATCATGTAGAACCGCTGTCCGGGTGAAGCGCCCGGCGGCCTGGTGGGACGTCGTCCTCGGGGCATGGTGGTTTCCTTTTCGATCTACTGATCTTTGTTCTCGGCGAAGTCGGCCTCGGCCACGCGCTGCGCCACTTCCGCGAGAAGGGCCCTCGAGCGGGCATCCGTGACGGCGGGGACCACGAGCTTGACCTCGGCCCAGAGATCGCCGCGCGAACCCGGGTCGCCGAAATGCGGCATACCCCTTTTGCGAAGCCGGAAACGCTGCGCCCCGTGAGTGCCCGCGGGAATCTCTATGGGCACATCGCCGTCCGGTGTCCTTACGGAGACATGGCCGCCCACCGCGGCGTCGAAGATGGAAACCGGAGCGTCGACGTACAGATCGTGGCCGGCGCGACGATAGAGAGGATGCGGCTCGACCTCGACGTGCACGACGAAGTCGCCGGGCGCTCCGCCACGACGGCCCGCGTTTCCCGCCGAGGGCAGGCGAAGCCTCGTCCCGTGCTCGATGCCGGGCGGCACGTCGATGTCCATCCACTCGGTCTCATGCACGCGCGACTCTCCGGCACACACGGGGCACGGGCCGTGGACGCGCTGACCGGCGCCGTCGCAGTCACGGCAACGCGCGCGGAAGACGAGGTGGCCGCGACGCACGCGAATCGAGCCCTCACCACCGCAGGCCGCGCAGGCTTCGGCCGCCCGCGCCACATGGCCGGAGCCGTCGCAGGTTCGACACGGCGAGAGACGCGTGACGGAAAGGCGTCGATGCGCACCGCGGAACGCTTCGTCGAAGGAGATGCGCAGGGTGACCTCGAGGTCTTCGCCACGCTGCGGTGATTCACCTTCGGGTTCGATCGCGGATTCGAAAAGCTCGCGGAAACCCTGACGGCCCGAGCCGCCGCCCGCGAAGTCGAATCCTTCGAAAGCGAGAGGCGGCTTTTCGCGAAGCGTCTTGCCTTCGACCACACCGCGGTCGTAAGCATTCCGCCGCTCCGGATCAGAGAGGACTTCGAACGCCTGGGCGACGAGCGCGAACATCGAAGCAGCCTCAGCGCTCCCCGGATGGAGATCCGGATGGAACTCACGTGCGCGCCGCTGATAAGCACGTCGGAGTTTGGCAGGTGAGAAGCGCCGGTCTATTCCGAGGATCGAGTAGAAGTCAGCCATATCTCAGTCTTGCGCTGTCAATTTTAGACGCAATCTGAGTGAAGATTGGTCAAGAACCGCGCAAATGACTGTAAATAAACGAGATCGATTCACCCGAAGCGCTGGGATTCGGGCTCGCGATGACGGCCCTCAGCATCGCCGCGGGTCGTCAGCTCGCCTGGATTCCCTCGAGGTAGCGAGTTCGCAGGATGTTCAGATGATGAAGTTCGTGGCCGGCGATGACATACGCCAGCGCGCGAACGCTGATCTCCGCGTTGTTCGCCTTTCCCCGGCGCGTTGACGCCTCGTTAGACATCAGTTTGAAGAGCGAGACGGTCGACCGACGCACATTCTCGAAGCCGCTCACGATGTCCGCGAGGGAGAAGTGATCGAACGAGCCGTTCTTCACGTAGTCGTTCTCCTCGAAGCCGGGCAGCGGCGTTTCGTCCGCCCGCGCGAAACGCAAAGCCCGATCGGCGAAGATCCTTTCCGCGTCGCTGAGATGCGCCACCAGCTCCTTGATGCTCCACTTTCCCGGCGCGTAGCGGTATCCGCCCTGTGACTCGGAGAGGCCGCGCAGGAGAGTGATCGTCGACTCATTCTGCCTCGCGAGGGTCGTACGGATATCGCCCTCGGGCACAAGGGAGATGTAGCGGCCGTAGTAAGCGAGGTACTCGTCGTCCGCCGGCCTGTGAATGGTCGTCTGTGTCATCGCGGCCTCCGGTCTTGAATGGACGGCCAATCTAACACCCGGGATTTGACGCCGGGGACATTTCCGGAGAACCTGCGCTCGCCTGAGGTCGTCTAATTCGGTTAACTGGAGGTCTGCATGTTCAACGGTCTCGCGCGGGATGTTCAATTTGGCGGACGAATGCTCGCGAAAAGCCCCGGCTTCACCGCAGTCGCGGCGCTCTCTCTGGCCCTCGGGATCGGCGCGAACACCACGATCTTCACCCTGATCAACGCGGTCCGATTGAAGATGTTGCCGGTGGCCGATCCGGCGCAGCTCGTCATCCTGCGCTGGTCGGCGCCCGACCGCGTTCCCACTCCCGCCCGGTCGATCTGGGGGTCCACAAGGAGCGAGGAGGGACGGCAGTCCGGCACGTCTTTCTCCTATCCCGCCTTTCTGGCGATCCGCGACCGCAATCAGGTCTTCT
>CAZBTT010000047.1:0-16712 GCA_964494295.1 uncultured Acidobacteriota bacterium | reverse complement strand
GGCGGTGAGCTTCGTCGGCTCGACGCCGATCGCGCGCTACATCTACGAGACCGGGACGAAGGCGGGCAAGCGCGTGCAGGCGCTTGGTGGGGCGAAGAACCACATGGTGGTGCTCCCTGATGCCGATATGGATCTCGCCGCCGACTCCGCGGTGAGCGCCGGCTTCGGCTCGGCGGGTGAGCGCTGCATGGCGATTTCCGCGCTGGTGACGGTGGGTGACGCCGCCGACAAGCTCATCCCCAGGATCCGCGAACGTATGGCCAAGCTCAAGGTCGCGGCGGGCACCGAGCCGGGGGCCGACATGGGGCCGCTCGTGACGAAGGAGCATCGCGCGAAGGTGAAAGGTTACGTCGACAAGGGCGTCTCCGAAGGCGCCACCCTCCTCGTCGATGGACGAACGCTCAAAGTCCCCGGACATGAGCACGGCTATTTCCTTGGCCCCTGTCTGTTCGACAACGTCACCCGGGAAAGGACCATCTACAAGGACGCAATCTTCGGACCGGTCCTCAGCGTCGTCCGGGCGAAGACCTATGTGGAGGCCATGGAGTTGATCCAGGCCAATCCGTGGGCGAACGGCGTCGCCATCTTCACCAACGACGGCGGCGCGGCCCGCCGGTTCCAGAACGTAGTGCCGGTGGGAATGGTCGGCATCAACGTCCCCATCCCCGTGCCCATGGCCTACTACTCATTCGGCGGCTGGAAGAGTTCGCTCTTCGGCGACTCGCATGTCCACGGCAAGGAAGGCATTCACTTCTACACCCGCGGCAAGGTGGTCACGAGCCGCTGGCCGGAGCCGCATCACCGCGGAGTGAACCTGGGCTTTCCCGAAATGAAGTAGGACGGGTCGCGTAAGGGAGCCGTCCGTACCCCGGCGCGCCGCCGGACGTCGGTGGATGACCGGCAAGTGCCAAATCCGTTTTGAGGGCGAAGCCGGGGTCTGGCGCGAGCTGTCAGGCAAGGACACTAGTTCGGCATCGCCGTTCCGGGCGGCGGCTCTTCCGCCTGCGGGCGGCCCTGGTTCTGCCCGTGGACGGTATAGAGGATCATCAGCTTCTGACCGATCTTCGCGGACAGGCCGCTGGTCACGCTTTCGACCTCGTTCACGGCCTGCAGGGCGACGCAGTCCTCGAAGCGCTGGATGTACAGAGCGGCGATCTTTCCGGTGATCGCGAGCATCTCGGTGCAGTAATCGAGATAGCGCGAAAGCTGGAACGCGGTCATGGACCGTGGCGGCAGCACCGCTGATTCCGTCCCGCGATCGAGCACCCACTCGGGGTCCTTGGTGAGCTGATGCATGTCGATCACGTGGGCGATCGCGCGCAGCTCGTGAATCGACCGCAGCGCCCGCTCGCGCTTCATCCGGGTCTCGATGCTGCCGAGGAAGAACACCGCGGCCACGATCAGGACCACGTCGTTGATCGCCGACTCGAGGACCTGGATGAACTGCGCGAGTTCGAGGCCGCCTTTGGGGAGCGGCAGGGTCCACAACGTGAGGCCCAGCCCAAGGATGATGATCGCGGTGAGGGAGTGCACGAGGATGCGCAGCGGCCATATGGGTCGCGCGATCCAGTCCGAGGTGGCGCTCGCGCGTTCCGTGATGCGGCAGAGTTTTTCCGCCACGCCGGCCAGACCCGAGGCCGGGAAGCGGGTCTGGATCCTCTTGTGCAGGAGGTTGACCGTCTCGGAGATGAGTCGCGGATCGAGCGTGCCGTCGGCCATTTCGAGGGGAGGCTAACACCGGGGTCAACTGGGGTCGGCGGAACTCTGAGGCAAATGCGCAAGAATCTGGAAGCCCGACTTCCCGCGAATCTCTAGGATCCCTGAATCGCAAACGGCGCCGTCTGAATGGCCGTTCGCGGCGTTGAAGCCACCTTTCTCGCGAAGTAGAGAGCCCGTCTCAAGTCAACCCTCAGGAGGACGTTCCATGAAATTGAAATCTCGGCTCTCTCGCGCGGTGTTGGCCTTGGCCCTCGCTACTCCACCCGCCGCTTTCGCCGACGCCGCCGCGGACATCAAAGCGGTGGCTGCGCTCGACACCGAGTATCAGGCCGCAGTCAAGAGGAACGACGCGGCCACGATGGCCCGCATTCTTCACGATGACTTCGTTCTCGTCCTCGGCACCGGCCAGACCGCGAACAAGGCTCGCCTCGTCAAGCTGGCCGAAGGCAAGGAAATCGTCTGGGAGCAACAGGACGAGGAGCCGGGAAGCCAGGTGGTGCGTGTGTGGGGCGACACTGCGGTGGTGACCGCGAAGCTTTGGGTCAAGAACACGCGGAAGGGTGTGAAGGACGACCAGAAACTGTGGTTCAGCGACACCTACATTCGGACGAAGACGGGCTGGCGCTACGTGTTCGGCCAGGCCTCGCTCCCCTTGCCCGCCACCCCGTAGTTCGGACCCGTCGGGTCCGGGTAGAACTCGCGGCGCAGCGATCCCGAGAGCGACGTCTAGCCCCGCATGATCCCGGTCGCGGCCTTGTCGGCCCGTTCGGCGAGAGCCTTGCCGGCCTCGTCGCCGGCCGCGCGCCCGGCGAAGGCGAGGGCGTGAAGAAAGGCGAGCGTGTTGTGTCGCTTCGCGAGCCCTTCGAGGGATTGAAACGCCGAACCCCAGTTCGCGAGGGGCCCCGGGCTTGCGATCGAAGCGAACCAGGAGTCCCAGAACGCCGCGTCGAGCACGCCGCGGCGATATGTGAAGACGACCGCGCGCGCGAAGCGCTCGGGTTCGCCGAACGTGTAGAAGACGGGACCCGCGGGCGCCACCTGGCTGCGGATCGCGTCCATCAACCGGGAAACGCCGTCGCTGCCGACTTTCGGATTCACGCTCAGTTGAAGCACGAGGTCGGCGCCGTGCGCGACCCCGTGTCGCCAGCCCTCACGCGGCTCGAAGCCGCGGTAGTCGGTCACGCGGGTCAGACTCGAGGCCGCCAGATCCACGAGCGCGGCCCGTGAGGCGTCGGGGAAAACGGGCTCGATCCGATCCGCTCGCGCGACCTCCGAAAGGACCAGGGCGGCAAAGGGAAGCCGGAAGCCCGCGGCGTCCTTCTCCCCGCCGAGCGTCTTCCGGAGAGACTCGTCGAGGGCGAGGATCGTCGCGGGGGCCAGCGCTTTGCCGCGAAGCCACTTCGAGAGGCCCTCGAAGACCACCCCGTCGCGAATGGCCGGCTCCGGGTCGTCGAGACAGCCGAGCAGGCGGATGGCCAGCCCATTTCGCTTGTCATCGTCGGGAACTTCGAACTTCGATTCCTTCAGCGTGGTGAGGTCGGCCCGCGTCATCCCGGCCGGAGGGCAGGAGGAGGCCGCGGTGGCGGCCATGGGGGCGAGAAGGTGGGCGGTGAGAAGCAGCGGGGCGAACATTCAGGAACGGCCTCCTTGGGTAGCGGGGAGCGACTGGGACGGATTCTCGGCCAAAGTGAAGAAGAATGTCGAACCGTGGCCCACCCCCTCGGACTCGACCCAGACGCGCCCGCCGTGGACTTCGACAATGCGCTTCACGAGGGCCAGGCCCACGCCCGTGCCCGGGCTTTTGGGGTCGAGCTTGTCGAAGAGGTTGAAGACGCGCTCCGCATGTTTCGGTTCGATGCCCTCTCCGTTGTCCCGCACGAAGAACGCGCGGCCCGCGGCGGTGTCGCGGGCGCCGATGGTGATGCGAGGCTCCTTCTGTTCGCCCATGAACTTCGTCGCGTTGTCGACGAGGTTCTGGACGACCTCCACCAGCCGGTCACGGTCACCCCGCACTTCAGGCAGAGGGCCCTCCACCTCCACCATCACCTTGCGGGCGGTGAGCTGGCCGTGGGTCAGATCCAGGGCATCCCGGACGATCGACTCGAAGGCCGCGGACTCGGGCGGCTTCGCGAGCCGGCCGATCCTCGAGAGTTCGAGCAGGTCGTCGAGGAGCTGATGCATCCTCGCCGTCGACTTGTACACCCGGTCCATGTCGGCCCGAACCGCCTCGATGTTCCCGTCCACCGCGGCCTGCTCGATGTGGCCGAGAAACCCGCGGATGGTGATGAGTGGGCTCTTGAGATCGTGGGAGACCGTGTAGGTGAAACGTTCCAGCTCGGCGTTTCGCGCCTCGAGTTCCTGGATGAGGTCCTCGCGTTCGGCCTCCGCCGCCTTTCGCGCGCCGATGTCCTGAACCGCGCCGAAGATGCCGCGGAGGCGGTTGTTCGTCTCGTCCCAGACCGGATGGGCGTAGACGCGCACCCAGCGCACCGAACCGTCTTTGCAGATCGTGCGGAGTTCGGTCGCGATGGGCCGGTTCTGACGCAGGGTCTCGAGGTCGCGGGCATCCTGGGCGACGTCTTCCGGGTGGAGGGCGGCTCTCCATCCGCCGCGGGCCACGTATTCATCGAAGGTGAACCCCGTGATCTGCTCGAAGGCGCCCGCGACCCAGTTCAGGCGCAGAGCGGGACCATCCGCCATCTCGGTCGAGAAGGCGTAGTCGGAACTGACGCTCGTGATGAGGCGATAGCGCTCCATGCTCTCGCGCAGGGCGGCCTCGGCGGCGCGTCGTTCGGCGGCCTCTTTCGCGGCGCTCGCAAAGGCCTCTTCCGTGAGCGCCACGGCCCGGGCCAGCAGCGCGCTCGTGGCAATGTAGAACACGGCTTGAAGCACCCACGCTCCCTGCAAAGAATCGGCGCGCGCGGGGAGCAACTGGGCTTCCCGCACGAACAGCAGGCCGTTGCTGATCACCATGACGCCGGCGAAGCCCAGAGCTTCACGTCGCCCGAGAAGCAGCCCCGCCATCACGATCATGGTCATCTGCACCACGCTGACAGAAACGAGCGCCACCGAACCGGTGAGGAACACCGAGAGGCCGGGCGCCACCACGGATATGGAGATGAGGAAGGCCCAGGAGGCCGCGCGGATCCGTCCCTGGTGGAGAAGGATGCGAAGCGCGAGGGCGATCGGGACGGTGGCCAGAGCCACCGCGCGCACCGCGTCGCGAGAGGTCGACGAGTCCGGGTAGAGCAGGCCGAGCGAGAGGGCCACGGCCAGGTGGACATTGAGCACGCGGCTCAACAGGCGCACTCTCACCGTTCCCGCGTCGTTCCCGGGCGGGTGTCCGAAGAACCGCCTGATCCTCTCCACCATGCTCTCCCGATCCTACTTCTCCTTTTCCGACCGCCGTCCGACGGGTTACTTCGCCACGTCGTCTGCCTCCGCCCCTGATCGGCACAACCGCGGGACTCGCCGGCCGAGAGAGAATAGGGACTCAACAAGGCAGGCGAAGGAGAAAGAATGAGTCTGAATCGGGTGGTCGTGCTGGGTCTGGGCAAAGTTGGAAGCCTCGTCGGAACGCTCCTCGCGGAGAGTGGATTCAAGGTCACGGGTCTCGATGCGGCGGCCCGAAGCGGTCTGCCCTTCGACACGCAGGTCGCAAACCTCTCGGACGCCGCGGCTCTGCGCCCCTTCCTCCAGGCGGCCGAGGCGGTGGTGAGCTGCCTGCCTTTCCACCTCAACATCGCCCTGGCGAAGGAAGCGCACGCGGCGGGGATCCACTACTTCGACCTCACCGAGGACGTGCCCACCACCAACCAGATCCGCGAGATGGCGAAGACGAGTCGCGGACTCATGGCTCCCCAGTGTGGCCTCGCTCCCGGCTTCATCGGCATCGTGGGGGCCGATCTCGCGAAGCGTTTCGACCGCCTCCGGAGCATCCAACTCCAGGTCGGGGCGCTTCCGAAACACCCGCGCGGGAAACCCGGCTACGCCTTCAACTGGAGCCCCGACGGGGTGATCCACGAGTCCATCACCGACTGCGAGGTCATCCGGATGGGCCATCGACAGATGGTGCCCGCCCTCGAAGGGTACGAGCTGATCGTCATCAACGGGGTTCAACTCGAAGCGGCCACCACGTCGGGCGGCCTCGGAACGATGTGCGAGACCTACGACGGGAAGGTCGAGACGCTGCACTACAAGACGATGCGCTATCTCGGCCACTTCGAGCACATCAAGTTCCTGTTCCAGGAACTGCGCCTGCAGGACGATCGGAAGTTGCTCGGGAAGGTGCTGAAGAACGCCCTGCCCGCGGTCGCCGAGGACTACGTCTTCGTGCATGCCGCGGTTGAAGGCTGGGAAGGCGAGCAACTCTCACGCGAGGAGTTCGTGCGCGCCTATCCGCAAATGCAGGTGGCGGGGCACGAGTGGCGCGCCATCAGCTGGACCACGGCGGCGAGTCTGTGCGCGGTGATCGAGATGGTTCGGGATGGCGTCTTGCCGCAACAGGGCTTCCTCAAACAGGAATCGATCCCTCTGGACGGATTCTTCAAGACCAGAAACGGGGCGTACTACCTGCGGCACGACCGTAGTTGATTCAGGCCGCCGTTCCCTGCGGGGGCGCTACCGACTGCGCGCGCGCGCCAGGGCCCGCGTGATCGCCTCCGCGCTGTATCCCTTCAAGATGATGCCCTCGACGTCGATCACGGGCACCCCGGTCGCGCCTCCAGTCTTCGAGAGCATCTCCTTGTGCCGGGCCTGGTTCGCCTCGATATCGTGGACCTCCACGCGAACGTTGGGCTGCCCGGCCAGAAACTCGCGGGCACGCTGGCAGAACTGGCACCACGAGGTGACGTACAAAGTGACGCTCACGGTTCGGTAAGAACGCTCGCGAGACACCTCGCTCCGCACCCGGGGCCGGGGACTTGCACTCCCGGCAGCGTTTCGTGGGCTCGTTTCGGGCGCCGGGGAGGGTGCGGTCGTGGCCGCGCTTTCTGGAGGGGGACTCGCAGGTCCGCCCGGAGACCCGGTATGGACCTTCGCTTCACCATTCTTCGCGCGCTCTTTGGCCTGACGCTGCTTCTCTCTTTTCGCAACGTCGGCGAGCCCCTGCGCCTCGGCGAAGTTGGGGGCGAGCAAGGCGGCGCAGGCCGCAACGCACAAGACCTTCTGCATGTTCATTGCCGGGAAGGCTCGCGGGGCGGCGCAGGAATGCGCGTCGCCTCGACCCGTCGCGGGTCGAGCCGCCACACCGTCGCCGGAGATACGGCGAGCCAGACCGAGCCATGCGCGACCGTGATCGCACCCGAAGCAAGGCCGGTAAAAATCTGGGCGACGTGATTCGTTCGCGGGTCGACGCGGGCCAGCGTCGCTCCCGACCGCGAGATCCAGATCGAACCCTCTCCCGCCGCGATTCGCGCGTCACCGGGTCCAAGGCCGGGTTTGATCGTGGCCTCGACCTTGTTCTCGCTCGCGCTGATCCGGGAAAGGGATCCGTCCGTTCGATTCCACGTCCAGACAGCGCCTTCGCCCACCGCGAGCCCCACCGGGCCGCCGGCCACGGGAATCGTCTTCACGATGAGGTTGTTGTGCGGATTGACGCGCGTGACCGTGCCCTTCGCGGGGTTCGCCACCCAAAGAGCACCCTCGCCGAAGGCCAGGTCGGAGGCGCCTGGATCCGTGTGAATCTCGGCCACCACGGCGTTCGCGACGGGATCGATGCGGGCGATCGTGCCCCTGTTGTCTGCGATCACCCAGAGACTTCCAATGCCCGTCGCCACGGAACGGCCGTCCTTGTGGATGGGTGCTGCGATGGACTCTCCTGGCGCGTGGGTCTTCGTGTCGATCCGCGCGATCGCGCCAGCGGGACAGCGGGGCAGGAACACTCCACCGAAATCGGCTGCCGCCCCCGCGCAAAGATCCCTGCCGATCGACCGTTTCGGCGCGGCCGCGTTTGTCTTCGCGTCGATCCGGGTCACATCGCCACCCGAGCGGCTCGCGATCCACAGCGCGTCGTCGGTCGCCGCAAAATCGGAAGCTCCTGCGACAGGGATCGCGGCCTCCGGGACGAGCGCCGTGAAGGGTACCCGGATGGGTGGCGGCAGTTTTGGGGAGGGCGTGGGGCTTGCCGTCTGAGCCGTCGCCACCGATCCGAGGAAGACCAAAAAGCCGGTGAAGCACGAACGCGGGGAGGCCGGCATCGCCTGGATCATACGGCCTATACTGGCAGGAATGCGGCCTCGGCGATCCCCACCGGCGAGACTCCTTGCGACCGTCTTTTGCGCAAGTGTCGTGTGCGTTCCGCACACCTCCGCGGCGGTCCAGCCGCCTGCTCCGTCGTCCGAGACGGAGAAGGCGAAATCACCCGAGTGGTTCGAGGAGAAGGTCCGGCCCCTCCTCGTCGCACGCTGCTATGAGTGCCACACCGACGACAAGAGCGGCGGTCTGCGCCTGGACTCGCGCGAGGACATGATCACAGGCGGCGAATCGGGCAGCGCCATCGAACCAGGCAAACCCGAGGAGAGCCTGCTGATCAAGATGGTCCAGCACGTTCGCGGCTATCCGCCGATGCCCAAGAAGGCGGCGAAACTCAAGCAGGAGGAGATCGACGTTCTTGTGGAGTGGGTGAAGGCGGGCGCTCCCTGGCCGAAGTCCGCGACCGAATCCGCGAAGACTTCGGCTGCGCCGCCGGCCGCCCGACTGATCATCACTCCGGAAAAGCGCGCGTTCTGGGCCTTCCTCGCACTCCGCAAGACAAAGGTCCCCGCGGTGAGGGATTCGGCCTGGGCTCGAAACGATATCGACCGCTTTATCCTCGCCCGTCTCGAGCAGGAGGGTCTAAAGCCCGTGGCGCCAGCCGACCAGCTCACGCTCATTCGGCGAGTCACGCTGAACCTGACCGGTCTGCCGCCCACCCCCGAGGAGATCGACGCGTTTGCCAAGGACGGTTCGCCCCAGGCCTTCGACAAGGTCGTCGACCGGCTCCTCGCCTCGCCCCGATACGGGGAAGCCTGGGGAAGGATGTGGCTGGACGTGGCGCGTTATGGCGAGGACGACTATCGAAGTCTCGATCCGCAGCAGCGGGGAATGAACCCGTATCCAAACGCGTACCTCTATCGCGACTGGGTGATCAAGGCGTTCAACGACGACCTGCCCTACGACCAGTTCGTGAGCGCACAACTTGCCGCGGATCAGTTCGAGCCGCTCTCGCGGGTCCGCCATCTCCCAGCACTCGGATTCCTCGGACTCGGCCCCTGGTACTACGACAACGGCGCGGTTGAAATCACGCGCGCGGACGAGCGGAACGATCGTGTGGATGCGGTGACCCGCGGACTACTGGGCCTGACCGTGGCCTGCGCCCGCTGTCACGACCACAAATACGACCCGATCCCCACGAAGGACTATTACGCGATGGCCGGGGTCTTCCTCAACACCGAGTATCACGAGTACCCCCTCGCGCCAAAGGCGGTGGTCGAAGAGCACAAGGCGGCCGAGAAGACGATAGAGAAGAAGGAGCAACTTCTCGCTGAATACCTCCGCAACGAGTCCCGTCAACTCGGAGAAACCCTGGTGTTTCAGGCTTCGAAATACATGATGGCGGCCTGGCGTGTCCTGGGCGAGAAGAAGGAGGAAAAAGCGCGCGTGGTCGACTCGGAGAAGCTCGACTATGAACTCTTCGACCGGTGGCTGCGCTTCCTCGCCAAACCCCCCGTCTACTACCCGAATCTCAAGTCCTGGCAGGAGCTGATCGCGAAGGGCGGGTCCAAGACCGCGGCCCGGAAACTGGCCGACGATTTTCAGAGACAACTCGTGGACGTGGTGCTCGCGAAGAAGGACGTACGGGCGCAGAACGAGATCATCGTCGCGAAGGCCCTGCCGGGAACGAAGCCGAAGCAGCCTTCGAACCTGCCCAACGAGTTCGTCACCAATGATGATTTCTGTCCTGGCTGCGGTCTCGAACTCAAGGGGCTTCCCACCGAGCAGACGAACCTCTACAACGATCTGTTCGAGGAGGATCTCGATTCCACCGCGGCGCCGGGCCAGCCTCAGAAGTCGCCGCTTCTGGCGTTCCGCGGCTGGGGACTCGAACGCCAGCTCGGCCCCGACCGCCGCGCCCTGATCGAGGCCCTGCGCGCGGACATCGCGGCCATGAAGAAGGCGCTGCCGGAGAAGTTTGCCTACGTCCATGGCGTGCGCGATCTACCCGGACGACCGCCCGAAAACCTCAAGGTGAACATCCGGGGCAGCGTCTTTCGGCTCGGTGAAGAAGCGCCGCGTGGCTTCCTCACCGTGTTGAGCCCCAAGCCGGACGAGCCGGTGACTTTCACCAACGGCAGCGGCCGGCTCGAACTCGCGCGGACCATCCTCGCCCAGCCCCTGGCCGTCCGTGTGATCGTGAATCGGATCTGGAAGGGGCACTTCGGCACGGGCATCGTCGACACACCGAGCAACTTCGGGATCAATGGCGAGCGGCCCTCGCATCCCGAGCTTCTCGATCATCTGGCCCAGTACTTTCTCGATCACGGCATGTCGATCAAGGCCCTCCACCGCGAGATTCTCCGCAGCGCCACGTATCGGCTGAGCGGCGCCAACGCGAAGGCGAATTCCGAGAAGGACCCGGCGAACCGTCTCTATTGGCGCGCGAACCGGCCGCGCATGAGCGCCGAGCAGATCCGCGATTCCGTGTTGTCGGTTTCAGGCGCCCTCGAACCGCAGATGGGCGGACCGTCCGCGCCGCTCACGCCGAATTCGAAACGGCGGACCATCTACGGCAGGGTCAGCCGCTACAAGCTCGACGAGTATCTCCAGCTCTTCGATTTCCCGAGCGCCTCCCAGACCGCCGAGAAGCGGTTTTCGACCGACGTCCCGCTCCAGCGCCTCTTCCTGATGAACAGCGAGTTCATGCAGCAGCACGCGGAGAAGCTGGCGGAGAGAGTGGCGGGCGAACCGACGGAAGAAGCGCGCATCCAGCGCGCGTATCGGCTCATCTTCGGCCGCACGGCGACCCCCGCCGAGGTGCGGGCGGGGCGGGATTTCCTTCTCACCGAGCCGATGAAGCAGTACGAGGAGCGCAAGGCCGAGGCCGAGAAAGCGAAGGCGGCTTTTGCCGCGAATCCCGGGGCCGCCGCGGCGGCACCGCAACCCGTGGAGTCCACCTCAGACGAGGGCGGTCCGTCAGACCGGCCGGAGATGGGAATGATGGCGGGAGTTCTGCCCGGAAAAGGCGAAGGCCGCGCGAAAGACGCACCGACGCGCCTGCCCGTCACGATCTTCGGCCGGTACCTCAAGGTGCTGCTCAGTTCCAACGAGTTCCTGTTCGTGAGTTGAGGGAGACCATGGACGATTTCACCCCACGACCACGGACCCGACGCGAGGCGCTGTGCCGCATGGGCGGCGGTTTCGGAATGATGGCCTTCGCCGGTCTCGTGAACCAGTCCATCGCGCGGGCGGGCGGCGTCTTGACTGAGGCGGGCGAACTCACGGGACGCGCTCTCGACCATCCGGCGCGGGCCAAGCGCGTCATCTTCCTCTTCATGAATGGCGGTCTGTCGCAGGTGGACTCGTTCGACCCCAAGCCCATGCTCGACAAGTACCACGGCCAGCCCCTTCCCGGCGGCCCGGTGGCGACGGAGCGGAAGACCGGGGCCTTGATGCGCTCCCCGTTCACGTTCAAGAAGCACGGCCAGAGCGGCATCGAAATCAGCGAGTTGTTCCCGCACCTCGGCGAGTGCGCCGACGACATGTGCGTGATCCGGTCCGTCCACACCGACATTCCCAATCACGAGCCCTCCATGCTCATGATGAACACCGGGCACACCCAGGTGGGACGTCCGTCCCTGGGGTCGTGGCTCACCTATGGCCTCGGAACCGGCAATCACAATCTCCCCGGCTTCGTGGTGCTCTGCCCCGATGTGCCGACCACGGTGGGCCCGCCGCTGTGGAACAGCGCCTTCCTGCCTCCCATGCACCAGGGCACCTTCATCTCCGACAAGGTCGAGCGTCCGGACCAGATCGTGGGGAAGGACTTCGATCCAAAGAAGCTCGTCTCCTTCATCAACAACAAGGACTTCACACTCACCGAGCAGCGGCGGGAACTCGATCTTCTGGCGAAGCTCGATCGTCTGCGCCGGTCCGGCCAGGAGAAGGACCCGCAGCTCGACGCCGCCATCAACTCGATGGAGGTGGCGTACCGGATGCAGACCGAGGCCCCCGACGTCTTCGACATCCGGAAGGAAAGCGAAGCCACGCTCCGCATGTACGGTACCGGAAGCACGGCGCGCGGGTGCCTGATGGCGGTGCGCCTCGTGGAACGCGGGGTGCGGATGGTTCAGGTGTACTACGCCAAGGGCGACCCGTGGGACGCGCATTCCGACGTTCAGCAGCATCGGGTCAACGCGAAGAACTCCGACCAGCCGTTCGCGGCCGTCATCAAAGACCTCAAGCAGCGCGGCCTCTTCAAGGACACCCTCGTGGTGTGCGGCTCGGAGTTTGGCCGGACCCCGGTGGTCGAGGTGGGCGGCGGCGCGGGCAGCGTCCAGGCCGGGCGCGATCACAATCCCTTCGCCTTCAGCATGTGGCTCGCGGGCGGAGGCATCAAGGGCGGGATGACCTACGGCGCCACCGATGATTTCGGTTTCAAGGTCGCCGACAAGCCGGTGCACGTGCACGACCTGCACGCGACGATCCTTCACCTGCTCGGGATCGACCACACGAAGCTGACGTACCGCTACAGCGGCCGCGACTTCCGCTTGACCGACGTCTCCGGAGACGTGATTCGCGACATCATCGCCTGAAGGCGGTGCGACGCTACTCGGGAGGCTCCCAGTCGACGGTGAAGGCGGTGATGGCGTCGCCCTCCCAGGACCTCGCGGTCAATTGTGTGATCACACTCCGGCCGCCCGCCAGCTCCACCAGGCGCCCGAAGAACCCGAGGGTCTGGAAACTCGCGGCCTGCTCGGCCCGCGCGGTCATTCCGTATTGGACGTGAACGGTTGCGTGCCCGTCCGTGAGCTGGGGCATGGTCACGGGGTCGAAGTCGAAGAAACTTCCTCTAACGACCAGCAGGCGCATCAGGGACTCCCGCGGATCCTTCGGGACGAGCAGGCCTTCGTGAACCGTCACCATGTGCTCGAGCGACATCCGTCCCCAGGCGCGGGCCGGGAACGAGTCGCCGTGCGCGATCTCATCCAGAATGGCGAGACCGAACCGCGCGAACGTCTCCATCGGGTACCAGGCGTCGGGATGAATCCGTGTCTCGAGGTACAGCAGGTCTTCGGGCTCCAGATAGCGGGACCAGTTCACGTCCTTCCGCGAGCGGAGCATGCGGACGTAGTCCACGAAGAGCGACCCCTTGACGTGTTTTGCCATTGTTTACCTGATGCATCCTTCCACGCGTGGCGCAGGTTGTCCAGCCCGTTCAATCTCAGGGCAGGGGCTCACAGGCCCGGTTCCCGGCCGCGTCGACCGCGCACACCTGGACGCGGGTGCCCGGCCTCGCCGCGGCGGGAAGGACCGCGCGCCAGAGATACTCGCCGTACCAGAGCATTGGCGACGACTGCAACCGGCCTTCGGCGGTCCACTCCGCGGTGACGCCTCGCCATTCGGTGCTGAGGGTCGGGCTCTTGCGGTCGTGGACGCGCGCCCGGATGGTCAGCGCCTCGGTGCTGGCGCCCTTTGTCGCCGAGACCATCGTGATCGATGGCGGCCGAGTGTCCGGAGCCAGGCCTCGGCCCGAATAGATCCTCTCCTGGATCGCGGTGGGATGCTCGCCCTGGGCCTGCACCACATCCATCCGACCATCGCCATCGAGATCGGCGAGGACGAGACCGAGCGTGCCGGGGGTCTCGGGGCCGTCGAAGGCATCGAGCCGAACACTCAGGCGGCCCTTGCCGTCATTGATCAGCAGGCGGTCCGGCCCGCTCAGCGAGCCGATCACGAAGTCCGCGTCGCCGTCGGAGTCGTGGTCGAGGAACGCGACCATGTTGTCGTCCTCCCCGACGTTGCTGGCATCGCTCCACCACTGAGCCGTGGCGTCGCGATAGCGGCCCTTCCCGTCGTTTCGCAGAATGTGTTCGCGGCGATCGGAGCTGTTCTCGCGCACGATCTCGCCGTCGTTCAGGGTCACGAGATCGAGAAAGCCGTCGCCATCCATGTCCATCGGCTCGTACTCGTAGTTGTTCGTGTACTGGGGGAGACCGCGGCCGTCCTCGACGAAGGTTCCTGTGCCGTCGTTGCGAAACAGGCTTCCTCCTCCGCAGCGCTTGCAGGAGATCACGATGTCGAGATCCGCATCGTTGTCGGTGTCGACGAACTCGAGTTCCCAGGAGAAGCGGATCAAGGTGGCGGGCATCCGGACCGCGGTGTCGTCGGTGAATCGCCCCGCGCCGTCGTTGAGCCACAGCCTAGTGAGTCCTCCGGCGTTGGTCATGTTGTTTCCCGGCCCCCAGTCGGCGAGAACCAGATCCAGATCTCCGTCGCCATCGACATCGCCGACCTCGAGATCGCCGATGCTCAGGGGCATTTGCGGAAGGTGAGTCGCGGTCACCTCGCGGAACTCGCCGCCGCCCGTGCCGAGGTAGAGACGGCTCTGAGTCTGGTACGTCGTGCCCACGACAATGTCGATGATGCCGTCGCCGCTGAGGTCGCGTGCCTTGATCACCCGGGCCAAGTCGGGAGTCGTTCCGAAGACCGCCGTGCTCCTCTCCGTGAACTTCCGTCCCGGTCCGTTGTTGATGAAGGCGCGGTTTGGCTCGGGGGCGCCGGGCTCGGAGTAGTTGCCGCCGTTGGCGAAGAGCAGATCGGGCCGGCCATCGCCGTTGAGGTCCGCGATCTCCGCCTTGTTCGTCCATTGAGCAGTCTCGCCGATGGTGTCCGCGGTGATGTCGAACCAGATCGGGGCGGGGGCGGGAGACGCCTGCGAGGGCGAAGTGGGACCCATGCTCTGGCCGGGAAGCGCCGCCACGCCGATCAGGAGAAGGAAAGAACTCCACGCGGGAAGTCCGGTTGCCATCCGCTTCCTCAGCGCGCGAGTCTCAGCGCGTCGACCTCGACCCAACGGGCGAGGAGCGTCCGGACCCGGTAGGAGTCGACGGGGAAGGAGGACTCGCACTCCTGAGCGGTCGAACCCCTGGCGGCCAGGTTCCAGAGGGCGTCGACGAACTCCCGGGGCTGGTCGGTGGCGATGCTGCGATCGGCGCCCGACGGGATGAGACGCGCATCGTCCGCGACCAGCGCGGCCGCGCGCCTCCACTCATCGTGACGCCGAACACCTTCGAAGATCATTCCGCCCAGATCCCGGGGCGGATCGAGGGCGCCCTCCTCGGGACCATCGTCGCGATGCACGAACGCGAAGGTGCCGGGGAAGGGCCGGATCAGAAGCTCATAGAGCGCGTCCTCGTTCGACAGCCGGCCGAAGGAGGCGTGCTGGAGGCGGCCGGAAAGCAGCCAGAGCTTCGACACCGGATGGCCCGAGGTGTCGATCAGGGTCAGCAGGCCGGTCATGGCGCCCTGGGTAAGGGTCTGGAGCAGCATCGGAAGTCCGAAGAAGCTCAAGTCTCCCGAGAAGGCGGAGGCTGCGGGCGGCTCCGGTTTCTCTCTCGCCGCGAAGGTGTCAAGCGCCTCGGCGGCGAGGATCGCGAAGTCGGAATCACCATGCTTCTTGACCACCTCCTGGAACAGGGCTTTCACTTCGGCGTGGGGCGTGCCCGAGAGAGCTGAGACGTAATGGACGGCCCGGCCCGCCTCCTTCTTGAATCGCATTCCGAGAACGCCGCGCGGCAGCTCGGCCCGGAGGGCGGTGATCAGACGTGCCAGCAGCTCGGGATGAGGTGAGAAGTCGGCGTGCGAACCTTCGCTCAAACGCTTCGCGCAGTCACCCAGCTCGGGAGTGGTCTTGAGGCCGTGATCGACCAGGGTTCGCAGCGCGCGCGCGGTGCCGCAACGAGCGAGGGCGCCGCAGGTTCGGTCGAGGAGGGACGAGATATCTTCGGCGGTGATGCCGCGGGGGATCGCGGCGGGCCGCGTCAACAGGCCCTCGTAGACGCGGAGGAGGCCGAGCAAGGCGCGTTCGTCGCGCTCGCCCTTCAACTGACCCAGGACATAGATGGCCTGGGTGGCGACGACGGGATCGGTATTCCGCGTCGCGTGTTTCAAGACGATGTCGACCTCGCGATCGGCCGGGACGTCGGCCGGGCGGGGAACCCGGCGAAGCAGTCGCAACGCGGCGGCCGCGAAGGCCGGGTCGGCTACGGTCTCCGCAGCGTCGAGAGCCTCGAGCACCCGGGCCCGCCCGACCTCACCGTGGGCCTCGATCAAGGCGGAAAGATCGTGGCGCCGGTTGTCGTCACTTGCCTCCCGCAGCGACTTGACCAGGGCCTCCGGACCGAGGGCGTGGAAGAAAGCCATCATCGTGCGCAGGGCAGGGAGGCTTTCGGCCTTTTCGGAGGCGGTCCGCAGGCTCTCCATGTCGAGGTAGTCGGAGGCGTTGCGGAGACTGTCGACATAGGCGGGCTTCACCCGCTGTTCGGTCGCCATCTGTTGGGCGAGGACGAGAACCGACTGCGCGCGCCCGACGTTGCCCGCATTGAACTGGGATATCGCGGCGTGGACCATCTCGCGGAAACGCTTCGCCACTTCCTCGTCATCGCCGCCTAAGGCGACGATCTGCCTCATCGCTCCGAGCCGCTCCCCGGTGGGCGCCACGCCACCCACGTCGTCGGCCAGAAGCGCGCCCCAGCCCGGGAGGGTCTTCGCGATGGAGTGGAGCACATTGTCGGTGGCGGGATCGATTCCAACATCCCGGAGCGGGGCGAGGCTCGCGTTCAACTCCTCGCTGGTCGAGGCCTCGAGGGCGGCCGTGGTCATGAACTCCGAGGCGACCTCGTCGCGGCGCTCTCCCGGCTCGGCGGCCTCGATCTGATCGAGGAACACCGCCATCCTGTGGGCCGAGGCTCCGCCGGTTCTGGGCGCGGGCTGGGTTTGCTCGAGAACCGCACCCG
>CAZBTT010000046.1:0-16738 GCA_964494295.1 uncultured Acidobacteriota bacterium | reverse complement strand
CGGTGTTCAATTGAACGGATTCCTTTCGCGTTTTCTCGCAAACCAACCTGCTCGTGGCGCCGTCTCAGGCGGCATGAACAACCCAAGGAGTTCTGTGATGACCAAGCCAGTCTTAAAGACCCTCTCATTCGCGTTCGTTGCCTTTGGCGCCGTCTCCGCTTCCGCGGCCGAACAGGGCCAGATGCTTCACCTCGCCACCATGCCGGTGGCCCTGGGTGCCTCCTGCACGGCGCAGGTGGAGATCGAACGGGGCTGGGAGGCGCAGCAGCGCCTGCTTGATGAGCGCCTCGCGGCCAAGGGTGTGGCGATCGAGATTCCGGGGACCATCATCTCGCCCCCGCTCCCCGACTTCGGGGCCACCAGTGCGGGCGCTACCGCGAATGCCAGCCAACCCGCGAACCGGGCGAAAGCACTGTCGACCAACGACGGCCGATCGTAAGAATTCCGAGGACCTTCGGTCCGATCCAGAGGGCACGCCAGCAAGCGTGCCCTTTTGTGTTTTGGAGGGAGCCATTCCCGGGCGGGCCTCCACGGAACCATCGCGGCGGTTCAACCACGGGAACGCGGTGTCCGGTAATGGGACCTGGAGAAACGAACTTCACGGAACTCGACTTGCACAACTCGCGTTAATGCATATAGATATGGAATACCTGAGCAGATGGCACAGGCATTGATAGAGGAATAGACATGGACATCGCTCGCCCCGACCTTGCCGTCAAGCGCAAGAAGCGGAACCTTCAAATCGGAATCGGCGCCGCGGTGGTGCTTTTGAGCGCCACGTGGGGCCTCTCTCAACTTAAGCCAGCGGCGCCCAGCGTCGACCGTGGCACGCTCTTCCTTGACAAGGTGAAGAAGGGCGAAATGCTCCTGCAGGTCCGCGGCCTCGGCACCCTCGTGCCCGAGGAGGTCCGGTGGATCCCAGCCCTCACCGCAGGCCGGGTCGAACGCATCGTGGCGCTTCCAGGTACGGTGGTGAAGCCCGATACCGTCATCCTCGAACTTTCGAACCCCGACCTCGAACAGCAGTTGCTGGAAGCCGAGTCGCAGCTGAGGGAAGCTGAGGCGCGTCTTGTCGAAGCCCGTTCGAACATCGAGCGCTCGCGTCTCGATCAGCAATCCACCGCGGCGAGAGTCGCCTCGGAATCGCGCCAGGCGCGCCTTCGCGCCGATGCCGATGTGGAACTCGCTTCGCAGGGTCTGGTGGCCGGTCTGAACGCGAAGCTGTCGCAGGCCGCCGCAGAGGAACTCGAGAGCCGCGCGAAGATCGAGCAGGAGCGCCTGAAGCTCTCCATCGACTCCATCGAGGCTCAGATCGCGGTTCCCAAGTCCACGGTTGAACAGCGTCTCGGCACCGCGCGCATGCGTCGCGCTCAGCGCGATGCCCTTAGGGTGCGGGCCGGCATCAACGGCGTTCTTCAGTCGGTGCCGGTCGAAGTCGGACAGCAGGTCGCTCCGGGCACGAACCTCGCCCGCGTCGTCGAGCCCACTCGCCTCAAGGCCGTGATTCGCGTGGCGGAAACCCAGGCGAAGGACCTCGCCATCGGCCTGCCGTGCGACGTCGACACCCGCAATGGCATCGTCAAGGGCCGCGTGGTCCGGATCGATCCCGCAGCGCAGAACGGCACGGTCGCGGTTGACGTCTCGCTCGAAGGAGAGCTTCCCAGGGGCTCGCGTCCTGATCTCACCGTCGACGGCACGATCGAACTCGCCCGTCTTGAAGACACGCTTTACGTCGGCCGGCCCGCGCAGGGAGCGGGGGAGAGCACGATCAGTCTCTTCCGCGTCGATCCTGCCACCGGTGAAGCCAACCGGGTGCGCGTCCGTCTCGGCCGCGCCTCCGTGAACAGCGTCCAGATTCTTGAAGGCCTGAACCTCGGCGACGAGGTCATTCTCTCGGACGCTTCCGCCTGGGATGCCTTCGACCGTATTCGACTTCGCTAAAACTTTGTTGCGCACCTCACGCCCGCTTGAAGCGTCAAAACCTTAACCAGAGTGGAACATAAAACCTCGCCCGGACGTTGAAGTAGGAAAGAACCCCTAAGGAGATTTGAGAATCATGACCGATACCCCTGCCTTGATCGACCTGTCCGGCGTGACCAAGGTCTTCCTGACCGACGAGGTTGAAACCCACGCCCTTTCCGGGATTCATCTCAAGATCCAGAAGGGTGAGTTCGCCGCGATCGCCGGGCCGTCAGGCTGCGGCAAGTCGACGCTCCTGTCGATCCTCGGCCTCCTCGATTCGCCGACCGACGGCCAGTACATCCTGAACGGACAGCCGGTGGCGAAGCTCACCGCGGCCGACCGGGCCCGGGTCCGCAATCGCGAGATCGGTTTCATCTTCCAGAGTTTCAACCTCATCGGCGACCTCACCGTCTTCGAGAACGTCGAGCTGCCCTTGACCTATCGCGGCACCAGCGCCGCCGAACGCAAGAAGCGCGCGATGGAATCGCTCGAGCGCGTCGGCATGGGCCATCGCGCGAAGCACCTGCCCAGCCAGCTTTCAGGCGGTCAGCAGCAGCGCGTGGCGGTCGCCCGTGCGCTCGTGGGTTCGCCCGCCGTCCTCCTCGCCGATGAGCCGACAGGGAACCTCGACTCCAAGAACGGTGACGCCGTGATGGCGCTCATGACCGAACTCCACCAGGGCGGCGCCACCATCGTCATGGTGACCCACGACCCGCGGTTCGCGAAATACGCTGACCGCACGATCCACATCTTCGACGGCCGCATCGTTGAAGAAGGCGCGATGCCGGATCACGCACAAACCGCGTAGAGGCAGACGGCGTAGAGCACAAAACGCAACCCCAAACAGGGAGAGTGACGGCCATGAGCGGATTGATCGGAGATGTGCGCTTGGCTTTCAGGCGCGTCATGGGAAGCCCGGCGCTGACTCTGCTGATCGTGGCCACGTTCGCTCTCGGGATCGGGGCGAATACCGCGGTCTTCTCGCTCTTCGATCAGGTCCTCCTGCGCTCGATGCCGGTGAAGGATCCGGGTCGCCTGGTCCTGATCCACACCCCGGGACCCAATTCTGGAATGTTCGAGTCAAACAAGAACTTTCCAAACCCGATTTCCTACCCGATGTTCAAGGACTTCCGGGACAAGTCGGATGTGTTCGACGGCGTTCTCGCCTATCTGCCGACAAGTGTCTTCTTCGGTGTCGACTCGAACACCGAGCGCGTGCAGGCGAGCCTGGTCTCCGGGAGTTTCTTCGAGGTCCTTGGCCTCCAACCCGTCAAAGGCCGGCTGCTCTCGTCCGCCGACGACGTGACCATAGGCGCCCATCCGGTGGTGGTGATTTCTCACAGCTATTGGCAGCGACGCTTCGGCGCCGACCCGAACATCGTGGGCAAGGCCGCGCGCATCAACGCGGCCACCATGGAGATTGTGGGTGTCGCCCCCGCGAACTTCCGCGGCCTCGAAGTGGGTCAGGAGACGCTCGCTTACGTGCCCCTGACGATGAAGCGAGTGGTGACGCCTACGTGGGACGAACTCGAATCCCGCCGCGCGATGTTCCTGACCCCGGTGGCCCGGCTCAAGCCGGGAGTGACGATGGCCCAGGCCCAGACCCGTCTCGACGTCCTCTACAAGCAGATCCTCGCCGAGGAAGTGAAGACGATGACGCGGAACTCCGAAGCGTTCCGCCAGCGCTTTGTGAAGAAGTCGGTCGAGCTTCACCCCGGTGGCGCCGGGGCTTCGGGGTTCCGTGAGGGTGCGGAGGCTCCTTTCAAGATCCTTCTGGCCACCGCGTCCCTCGTTCTCTTCATCGGCTGTCTCAACATCGCGAATCTGCTCCTCACGCGGGCCACCAAGCGACGCAAGGAGATAGCGGTTCGACTCTCGCTCGGGGGCACGCGCACGCGCCTCATTCGCGAACTGGTGGTCGAAGGCGCGGTTCTCGCCTCCCTTGGACTGGTCGCGGGACTGGTGGTCGCGGCGGTGGGCGGCCGCCTGCTGGTGGACACGCTTCCCGACCCCGACGCCCGGGCGCTGCTCACCTTCGCCCTCGATGCCCGGGTCCTCGGTTTCGCCGCGTTCCTTGCGTTCATCGGCGTCGTGGTTTCGAGTGTCGTCCCCGCACTCCAGGGGACGCGTGTGGCGCTGACTCCGTCGTTGCGTGAGGGGAGTGGCGCCACCGCTGCGGGCGGCCGCCGCACTCGCAATGCTCTCGTGGTTGGTCAGCTCGCCCTATCGCTCTCCCTCCTGGTGGGCGCCGGCCTCCTCGCGAAGTCGCTCTTCAACCTGGCGAGCCGGCCCGTCGGCTACGACACGGATAAGGTCGTGAGCTTCAGCCTGTCTCCGGCCCTCGCGGGCTACGACGAGATTCAGAAGAGGTCGCTGTTCGATCGTGTGACCACAGAAATCATGGCGCAGCCAGGCGTCGCCTCCGTGGGTCTCTCGGACAACTCGCTGCTCACCAACTCCAACTCCTCGAGCACGATCAAGATCCCCGGCTATACCCCGGCCGAGGAAGAGGACATGAATCCCCTCTGGCTCCAGGTGAGTCCGAGCTTCTTCAGCACCATCGGCGCGACCCTCAAGGAGGGCCGCGGTTTCGACGCGCGGGACGCGGATGGCGCGCCCCTCGTAGCGGTCGTGAACGAGTCGTTCGCAAATCACTACTACAAGGGCAAGAGTGCGGTTGGACTCCGCTTCGGCCGCAACCGCTCGACCGAGACCTTCGAGTTCGAGATCGTCGGCGTGGTGAAGGACTTCAGGCAAAGCGCAGTGAACGAGGCGGAGGGGCGGCGTCAGGTGTTCTTCCCATACGCGCAGCAGAAAGTGCTCGGTTCCATGACCTTCTACGTTCGCGCCAATGGGCCGGAAGCCGGCCTCATGGAAAGCCTTCGCGTCCTCGTGAACCGCATCGACCCGGCGGTTCCGCCCACGAGTTTCGCGACCCTCGCGCAGACCCGCAATGACTCCATCGCGGCCGAGCGCACCATGGCGTACCTCGCCACGGTGTTCGGCGCGATCGCCCTCCTTCTCGCCGCCCTTGGGCTCTACGGCGTTTTGAGCCATGGCGTCACCCAGCGCTTCCGCGAGATCGGAGTCCGCGTGGCGTTGGGCGCCCAGCCCCGCGACATCGTTCGACTCGTTCTCGGCCAGGCGGGGAAGCTCGTCGTCGCGGGACTCGTGCTCGGGGTACCCATCGCCTACGGCATCGCCGCCCTCGTGCGGTCTCAGCTCTTCGGCGTGCCTGCTTACGACGTCGCGTCCATCGGGGCCTCGGTGGTGGTGCTCGCCGGTTCGGCGATCCTCGCCGCCTACCTTCCCGCGGCCCGCGCCGCCCGTGTCGATCCTTCGAAAACCCTTCGCTATGAGTGAGGGGAACCCGCGCTGAGTCGCGGGCGTTAACCGCAGGAAGGAGGCTTTCCATGGCCAGCTTGCAAAGCGACATCAAACTCGGCTGTCGGCAGCTTCGCACGCAACCCGGCCACTCCGCGGTGGTGATCGCGACCCTCGGGCTTGCCCTCGGTCTCTCCGCGGTCATCTTCAGCTTCGTGAACTTCTTTCTGCTGAAGCCACTGCCGGTGCGGGATGAATCGACGCTGATCCTGGCCCGGGCCTCGCATCCCCAGCAGGGCGAGGCGCGTCCCCGGCTGTCGTACGGCGACTTCGTCGACTTCAAGGAGCAGGCGAAGACCGTCGATCACCTGGCGGCCATCTCATTGGGCACGGGTGCTCTGACCGGGAACGGCGACGCGAAGCGTGTGTTCGTCTCGGCGGCGAGCGCCGACCTGTTCGCGGCCTGGGACCTCGGCGTGTTTGCCGGCCGGGCGTTCGACGCGGCCGAGGACACGCCTGGCGGCGCCCCGGTGGCGCTTCTCGCTCATGGTTTCTGGGAGCGCGAATTCGGCGCCGATCGCAGCGTGGTCGGCAAGACCCTCACTCTGGATGGTCGCGCGGTCAGCGTCATCGGCATCGTTTCGCCCGCCATCGAGATCGGGACGTTCGCCGAGATCGAAGTCTGGATTCCCCTTGCGCAGGCCAACCCGTCACCCGACCGTTCGCGTCGCGATCTCCGTGTGACCGGTCGGCTCAAGCCCGGCATCACGACCGCGGAGGCCAGCGCCGAATTCGCGACGATCGCCCTTCGCCTCCAGAAAGAGCATCCCGATACCAATCGCGACTGGACCGCCAGCGCCATCACCTTGCGCCAAGGGCTCTACGGAGGCGATACCGACGTCATCCTCTCCCTGCTGACCGTGGGGGTGTGTCTCGTCTTCGCGGTCGCGTGCGCCAACGTCGCCGGGATCATGCTCGCGAGAGCCACCACGCGGGAGCGGGAGATGGCCCTGCGCATGAGCCTTGGGGCGGCGGGAAGTCAGATCACGCGCCAGCTCATGGTGGAAGGCGCGGTGCTGTCGTTTCTGGGTGCGGGTCTCGGCCTCGTCCTTGCGCAGGCGGGTCTCGAGTTCATGCGCGCGGTCGCGTTTGAACAGTTCTACGAACTCGTCACCATCGACGTGCGAGTGCTCGCCTTCTCGGCCGCTCTTGCTCTCGTCGCACCCGTGCTCTTCGGCCTGGCTCCAGCGCTTCAGCTCGCGGGACGTGAGTTGTCGAATGTGCTTCGCGAGGCGGGGGCGAGCGCCGGCACATCGGGACGCGTGGGCCGCTCACGTCGGGGCCTGGTGATCATGCAGATCGGCCTTGCCACCGCGCTGCTGATCGTCTCCGGGCTCTCCGTGCGCACCGCCCTGGTACTGCGCGACTACAACTTCGGCTTCGATTCCAGCGGCCTGCTGACCGCGCGCATCGACCTCGCCGAGACACGCTTCAAGACGGATGAACAGGTTCGGTCGCAGGCTGAAAAGATTCTCACCTCGCTTCAGGGCCTGCCCCAGACCTCGGCGACGGCGCTCGGGTCCGAACTGCCTATCTTCGATCGATCGCGACAGGCGATGATCAAGACGCGCGACACGGCGGGCGAGGAATCGAAGATCGCGACTCTCAGCGTGGCGACACCGGGCCTCTTCAAGGCCCTGGGAATGAAGGTGCTGCGGGGCCGGGACTTCCTCGAGACCGACATTCCCCAATCGCCGGCGGTGGCGGTGGTGAACGAGGCGCTGGTGGCACGCGAGTTCTCGGGCCGCGACCCCATTGGAGAGCGCATCCAGGTGGGCGGGGGCGATACGCCGTGGTTGGAGATTGTCGGCGTCGCGTCGAATCTCGTCAATCCCGGTTCTGGTGAGTTGCCCACTCCCCGCGCCTATGTGGCGATGGCTCAACGGCCCCAGCGAAGCCTCGTCGTGTTCGCGCGCACCTCGGCACCTGAACCGATTCTCGCGTCGCTTCGCGAAACCATGCGCGGGATCGACCCCGACCAGCCGATCTACGACGCGAAGACCATGGAGCAGGTGATCTGGGAGGATCTTGCGAGCAACCGGATCATCACCGGCCTCTTCATGGCCCTTGGTCTCGTTTCACTCACCCTGGCCGCCGTGGGTCTTTATGGCCTGAACGCGTTCCTCGTCGCGCAACGTTCCCGCGAGATCGGCGTGCGCATGGCGCTGGGCGCGTCGGCGCGCGACGTAGTGAGAATGGTGATCTCCCAGGGCGCCCGCCTCACCGCGGCTGGTCTTGCAGTGGGGGTGACCCTCGGCCTGCTCCTGGGCCGGGCCATGTCGAGCATTCTGATCGAAGTGAGCCCGTCGGATCCGACGACTCTGCTGAGCACCTTAGGTGTCCTTGGTTTCGCCGCGGTCGTGGCTCACTGGGTCCCGGCCCGCCGCGCGGCGACGGTGAATCCAATAGACGCCCTCCGGCACGACTGATTCTCGCCCTCGTGGGTCCAAACGTTCTTGTCGAATCTCATCGGCCCGAGGTCCCCGATCGAGTGTAGGGTCGGGAAGTCGGTGTTCGATTATGGGACGAAGTCCACAGAATTCGCCAAGGTTGATGTCACTCTAAAAGGCTGATCCAAAGCGTTTTATGTGACCCGGTCATGGATGGCATGAGCATTGATACGCATGGGCTGCAGTGTTCCTCCACGACCTCCGGCTCGCCTTCGCGCGCTTCCGTTCGCGTCCCGGTCATTTCGCCGTCGTCTGTCTGATCCTCGGGCTGGGGATTGGTGCTTCGACCGCGATCTTCGCGCTTGTCGACGCCACGCTGTTCCGGCCCTTCGACCTGCCTGAGGGCGAACGGCTGGTTCGGATCAACGCCGTTGGATCGCCCAAAGAGCGGGCGGATCCCACTAATCATTCGAACTCGTCTTTCCCCGTCTACGCCGACTATCGGTCCGAGACCGCGCTCTTCACCGGCCTCGCGGCCTACTCCGATTGGATCGCGCTCCACATCGCCGAGGGACAGGGGACACCCCAGCGAGTGACCGGCGCGCTCGTCACCGGGAATTACTTCGAGGTGCTGCGTGCGCGGCCCGCCTACGGGCGAACGCTCGCGCCCTCGGATGACATCGAACGCGACGGTCATCCGGTGGCGGTGATTTCGGAGACTCTCTCGCGACGGCTCTTCGGGGGGCCGGACCCAACCGGACGTACGCTGCGAATCAACGGTCGACCGTTCACGATCGTGGGTGCGATGCCGGCAGGTTTTGGCGGTGTGAATCTCGACTCCCGGCCGCTCGTCTGGATGCCCATGACCATGCACTCCGCCGCCGCGCCCGACTGGAGCGTGCGCCGCCCGGGCCGCGCCTTTGTGGACGCGCTCGACAATAGGCAGTTCTCGTGGCGCGACATGGTGGGGAGGCCCGCGCCGGGCGTCACGATCGACCGGGCGCAAAGCCGACCCGCTACAACCGCGGCCCGAAGGGCGTCGGCCCCGAGGCGGCGCGACGTGGGTCCCTTCCCGGCCCTGGTTTGGGCGGGCGGGGCCGCGACCGATCTTGGCGGCCCGAACCAAACGCTGAAGCTGTCGTGGTTGCTTCTGGGTGTGGTGGGTCTGCTGCTTCTTCTCGCGTGCGCGGATGCGGCATCGCTTCAACTGGCGCATGGCGAGAGCCGTCGTGTGGAGATCGCGACGAAGGCGGCGCTGGGCGCTTCCGCCAGCCGGCTGGTTCGTCAGTTGCTCGCGGAGAGCCTCCTCACGAGTCTCTTCGCCACCGCGCTCGGAATCATGGTCGCGGTCGCGGTACGTCGGGCCCTCGTGGCCCTGTTGCCCGCGGGCTTCGCGATACCCGTCGAGTCGGTGTCATCGCTCCTGAACGTCCGGCCGCTGCTGTTTGCGGGCGGGCTCGCGATAGTAGTGACCGCGATCTTCGGCCTCGTGCCGGCCATGCGCGGGTCGAGGGCCGACCTCGTGTCCGCGCTTCGTGTGGCGCAGTCATCGGGAGCGCCGAGGAGCCGCCTGCGGGATTCGCTCGTGGTGGCTCAAGTCGCCCTCTCGGCGATCCTGCTCGTGGGTGCTGGTCTCCTCCTTCACACTCTCGCCCGGGCGGCGTCCACGAAGCCCGGCTTCGTGATCGAGAATGGCCTGGTCGCGCGCCTTGACCTCGCGCGACAGGGATACAACGAGGAACGGGGCCGCGCCTTCTACGAGAACCTGCTGACTGAAGTCCGGGCTCTTCCGGGTGTTCGCCACGCGGCGCTGTCGCGCCATGTTCCGGTTCAGACGTCGGGGATGCGGGTGAGTGTCGGTGTGCCGGGCTACGTCCCCAAGCCGAAGGAGTTCATCAACGTCGACTACACCATGGTGTCGCCGGGATTCTTCGAGACACTCGGAACCGGCCTTCGCCGCGGGCGCGACTTCGACCAGCGGGATATCAAGGGTGGTGCGCCGGTCGTCATTATCAATGAGGCGCTCGCGCGGAAATACTTCGGCGGCCGCGACCCCATTGGTCTGAGCCTGACCGATCTCGGCCCAGGCGACGCGGCGTTCCAGATCATCGCGGTCGCGCCGGACATGAAGCTGCGGACCCTGCGTGAGGAGCCGCGGCCCGCGGTCTATGTCGCGCTGGCCCAGGAGTACATGCCGTCGATGGCTCTCGTGGTCCGCACCGAAGCCGATCCGGAATGGGTTGTCCCGGGCCTGCAGAAGCTGGTGGGCCGGCTCGACAAGGATCTCCCTCTCTATGGTGTGACCACGCTGGACGCGCAACTGTCGACCGCGCTGGATCGGGAGCGGGCGATGGCGCTTCTTCTTTCCGCCTTCAGCCTCCTCGCACTCGTCCTCGCCGCGACCGCGCTCGGCGCCCTGCTCTCCCATCAGGCGCAGAGCCGTTCGCGCGAATTCGGGGTGCGTCTGGCGCTTGGCGCCCGTCCCCGGTCGGTCGTGGCCCTGGTGCTCGCGCGGGGCTCGCGTCTCTCGGCGCTGGGCGCGGCCCTCGGGCTGCTTGGCTCCGTCTTTCTGGCGCCGCTGGTGGAGACATTCCTCTTCGAGGTTCGGCCACAGGATCCGTGGACATTCGCTGGTGTGGCCGTGACCCTCGGCGTCACGAGCCTTCTGGCCGCGGCGATACCGGCCTTTTGGGCGGGCCGCACGGATCCGATGCGAGTTCTTCGGTCTGAGTAGCCGGGCAATCCCTGGAGGAAGCGACATGACTGGTCTGATGAACGACGTGCGCGTGACCTGGCGACGCCTGCTGAAGACGCCGGGCTTCACACTCGGCGCGGTGTTGACTCTCGCGCTCGGCATCGGCGCCTCGACCGCGGTGTTCGCGGTGGTGAGCGGCGTCCTGCTGCGGCCGCTGCCCTTTCCTGACGCGGAGCGGCTGGTCTTCATCACACGCGAAGGCGATGTCGGCATTCCCGACGGCGTCGACTGGCGGAAGGACTCGCGCACCCTCGAGGAGATCGCGTTGTTTCTGCGCAGTTGGGCCATCGACCTCAATGGAACCGGCGAGCCGGTCCGTCTCAATGGGTCCGTGGCCGAGCCCGATCTGTTCCGCGTGTTCCAGGCGAGGCCGCTCCTGGGCCGCTTCTACGGGGCCGAGGACAATCGCGCCGGCGCTCCCTCGGTGGCGGTGATCAGCGAGGGACTCTGGAAGCGGCAGTTCGCATCCGACCCTTCGGTGATCGGGCGAGTCGTGAGCCTCTCCGACATCAAGACGACGATCGTCGGCGTGGCTCCCGAGGAGCTTGACTTCCTCCGCGACGACATCGACCTCTGGGTGCCGCCTCCCTTCGTGCCGTGGGCGCTCGAGACAAGGGGCTCGAACAACTTCGACGCGATAGGACGTCTTCGCGAAGGCGTGACGGTCGAGGAGTCGGTGGCGGAGATGGCCGCGATTTCGCGAAGGCTCGCCTCGGCGTATCCCGAGACTAATCGCAACAAGATCGTCGCTCCGATATCCATGCTGGAGTTCATGGTCGGCTCCGCGCGCCGCGCTCTGCTGGTCCTTCTCTTCGGCGTCGGCATCGTGGTCCTCGCGTCAAGCGTGAATCTCGCCACGTCTTTGCTCGCTCGCTCCGCGGGCCGGCGTGAGGAGTACGCGGTTCGCCTCGCCCTCGGAGGCGGCCAGCGTGCCATCGCCCGGCACGCGGTGCTCGAGGGCCTCATGCTCTCGACCCTCGGCGGCGCACTTGGCGCGCTCATGGCCGTGCTCGCTCGCGATGGTCTGATGGCGATCGTGGGAGGCAGCGTGCCCCGCGCGTGGGCGATTGCGCTCGACGCTCGTGTGCTCGGTTTCTCGATACTCGCCTCTCTCGTCGCGGGCGTCTTGATGGCGGCCCTCCCGGCGTTTCAGGTGCTGCGGGGCGACCTTGCACCGTATCTGCGGACCGCGGGCCGCGGTGGTTCCGGGGGCACGCGCCAGATCATGGACGGGATCGTCGGGTTCGAAGTGGCTCTGGCGGTTCTCCTGCTCGTGGGCGCCGGTCTGCTGCTGCGCACTTTCGAGAGGTTGCAGGCGGTCCCTCTTGGCTTCAATCCGGACCGGGTCCAGATGGCTACGATCACGCTGCCCGAGTCCCGATACCTCGACAAGATTCCTGAGCAGATCTCGGTCTTCCGCCAGGTTCTTGACCACGTGAAAACGGCGAACGGAATCGAAACCGCGGCGTACGTCCTCACCCCGCCCCTTGATCCGCGCGGGGGCGCGGGCGGTGGAGTGCGCTTCGCGACAAAGCCCGAGGCCATGCCGGTGGAGAACCCAGGGGCGCGGGCCCGGATGGTGATGGGGGACTACTTCGGCACGATCGGCACGGCCATCGTCGCAGGCCGCGCCTTTGGCCCGGAGGATCGCGAGGGCACAATGCCTGTCGCCATCATCAACGAGCGATTCGCTCGCGAGTTCTGGCCGACGACGAGCCCGATCGGCGCACAAGTCGCGTGGGTCGGCTGGACCCAGGGGCCGCCGGTGTGGATGACGATTGTCGGCGTGTCGCGTGACATCAAAGGAGCGAACTTGCAGGGCCGGGATTTCCGGACGCTCTACGCCCCCTACGAGCAGCACATCGCTGGCTGGCAGCGCTGGGGCTCGATCGTGGCGCGGACGACCATGACGCAGGGCGCCTTCGGGGACGTGGTGAAGGAGGGTTTGCGCCGTGCAGACCCCACTGTTCCGCTTGGTGAGCTCGAAACCCTTGAATCGCGCCGCGATGCCATGCTCGGGCCACAACGTCTGAACGCGATCGCCATTGGCCTTTTCGCGCTGATCGCTTTGGTCGTCGCGTTTCAGGGGATTTACGCGATCCTCGCCCGCGCCGTGGGCGATCAGAGGCGCGAACTCGGAATCCGGCTCGCCCTCGGGGCCACGCCGGGGAACCTTCTGAATCTGGTCATGCGGCGTGGTCTCAAACTCACCCTCGCCGGCCTCCTCCTCGGTGTGTTCGGGTCGATTCTTCTCGGCCGCGCGCTCGAGTCGCTTCTCTTCGAGGTGCGCGCTCTCGATCCGCTCACCTTCGTCGCGGTGTCCGCGGTGGTGGGCCTCGCCGCGATACTCTCGAGTTATCTGCCGGGCCGGGACGCGTCCCTGACGGAGCCCGCCACGGCGTTGAGACAGGAATGAAGGAGTGAGGATGAATCGTTCGATGGGCGAAGTGGCGAACGCGATCCGGGCGCTGAGCCGGAACCTACGCCTTTCCGCGATCATCGTTCTCACCCTCGCGCTCGGCCTCGGCGCGAACACCACGATCTTCAGTCTTGTCAAGAGCGTGCTCTTCGTGGAGGCGGACTTCGGGCGGAACACCGGCCGAGTCATCTCCCTCCATTCCATGCATCCCACGCGCGCTCAGCAACTCGACGACGCGGAGCTCTCCTGGCCCGAGTTCAACGAGGTGCGCGCGTCGGTGCAGGGCCTCGCGCAAGTCGAGGGATACGTCCAGCGGAACTTCACCCTCGAGACCGAAGAGGGTCCCGTTCGCGCGCTCGGGGCGTCGGTGACGCCGGGTCTCTTCACCCTGATCGACGCTCAAGCCGCTTCGGGCCGGGTTCTCAGGGACGACGACGCGCAGGATTTCGGATTCGAGTCCACGGTCCTTGTGTCGCATGCCCTGTGGCAGCGGCAATACGGGGGCGATCCGGGCATCGTGGGTCGGAAGATCATGATCAACGGGCGCGGGCTCGAGGTGGTGGGTGTGATGCCGCGCGGCTTCGCGTTTCCGGAGCGCCAGGAGCTTTGGCTTGCGTACAAGCCGGCAACCGCCCAGCCGAACACGGCGCGGCCCCTCCTCGCCCTTGGGTTGCTCGCGCCAGGCGAGAATGTGGCGAGCATTTCAAGACGCCTCGAACCGTTGAGCCTCGACCTCGAGCGCCGGCTTCCCGAAACCCAGCTCGACCATCGGATGCTGGCCGCGCTTTTCCCGAATTCGCTGGTCGGGGGCACGCCCCAGGCGATGTCGGCTCTGCTTCTGGCCGTGATCCTGGTCCTGCTCATCGCCTGCGCGAATCTCGCGGGGCTTCTCGTCGCGCGCTCAGTGGATCGCCGCAGGGAGCAAGCGCTCAAGGTGGCGCTCGGCGCATCGCGGGGCACCTTGATCCGGGAGCTGCTGGCCGAGGTCTTCGTGCTCTCGGTCGCGGGAGCGGTTCTGGGCTGGGTCTTCGCGAGCGTCGCCGTTCCGAGGCTTGTCGCGTCGTTCCCTGAAGTCCCTCCGTACTGGATGCGGTTCGACGTCGATGCCACCGCCTTCGGCTACTGCCTGGCTCTCACGCTCCTGACCACTTTCGTCGCCGGCCTGCTGCCCGCGTGGCGATCGGCCTCCATCCACCCGGGAGTCGATCTCAAGGATGCGGGACGCGCGGTCTCGCGTGGCCCGCGCACGCGGGTTCTCCAGGAGGGGATCGTTGTGGTTCAGGTCGCGGCGTGCCTCGCGCTGGTCGTCGCGGCGGAACTCATGATGCAGTCGTTCAACAATCTGCAGAAGGCCGACGCCGGCGTTCGCGAAGAGGGACTGCTGACCGCTCGTCTGTACCTCTCCGGCGACGAGGTCGACGCGCCTGTGGCCAAAGCTCGTGCTCTTGCCAGCCTGACGGGCGGTCTCGCCTCGCGGCCCGGCGTTCTTCGCGCCGCGGTGACCACCGCGATTCCCGCGGACGATGGCGGTCCGACCGCGATGCTCGTCAAAGACGTGGGTGCGCCTCCGCAAGAGGAGATTCCCGCGACCGTTGTGGGCGCGAGCGATGGTCTGTTCGAGACCATGGGGACGGCGCTGCTTCGGGGCCGCGACTTCACAGCGGCCGAGTCCGAGGATCCGTCTTCCGACTCGGTGCTGGTGAGCGCGTCACTTGCGACCGCAATCGGAGGAGGGGATGTCGTGGGCCGGGCCATAGCACTTCGCTCCGGCACGACCCACCAGTGGCGCACCATCGTGGGCGTGGCGCCGGACATTCAGTACGAGGAGTTCGGGGAGGAGACACGCGCGGCTCGACGAGCGATCTACGTTCCCTATGCGCGTATGGGATCGCGCACCGTCGCAGTCATGGCGCGGACCAACGGTCCGTCGACCCCGCTGATTACCGAACTACGTCCCCTCGCCAAGGCCGCGCATCCCGGCATCGCCCTTTTTGGCGTTCGCACGATGCAGCAGGTGCGGGCCTCCACGACCTGGGAGCAGAGATTCTTCGCTCGGCTCATGGGCCTTTTCGCGGGGGCGGCGCTGCTCCTCGCGGGGATGGGTCTTTACGGGCTGCTCCGCCAGTTCGTTGGCGCACGAACTCATGAAATCGGAGTTCGCCGGGCGCTGGGCGCGGCGGGGCGGGCGATAGCGGGCCTCGGGAGGTCGGGCGCGGGGGCGGTTGCCGGGCTCGGTCTGGCGGCAGGCGCCGTGCTTTCGCTTGGGGCCGCGCGCGGTCTGTCGAGCCTGCTTTACGGCGTGGACGCCGTGAATCCGGCCACGTTCGCGTTCGCCGGAGGCGCCGTATTGACGCTCACGCTCCTGTGCGCGTGGATCCCGGTGCGGCGCGCGGTCGAGGTCGACCCGATCGTCACGCTGAGGGAAGAGTGAAACCCGTTTAGATTCACATTCCGGCCGCTCGGCGGTCCGGGCGAACACCATCATGATCCCCTGGAGATCGAAGAGACCCTAATGATCGAACTACGCAATCTCGAGAAGTCGTACCCCTTAGCCGCGGGCCGTGTGTACGTCCTGCGGAACATCACCCTCTCGATCGCCGAAGGCGAGTTCGTCTCGATCATGGGGCCGTCCGGGGCCGGAAAGTCAACCCTGCTGCACATCCTCGGGATGCACGACGGTGAATTCACCGGTGACTACGAGTTCCGGGCCGAGATCGTGAACAAGCTGAAGCCGCGGGACCGCCAGGAGCTCCAGAAGCGGAACATCGGTTTCGTCTTCCAGAGCTTCCATCTCCTCGACGACCTGACCGTCTACGAGAATCTCGAACTGCCTCTTTCCTACCGCGATCTCAAGAAGGGGGAGCGGCAGGCCATCGTCGCTGACGTGCTGGACAAGTTCAACATCGTCGGCAAGAAGGATCTCTACCCTTCGCAACTCTCGGGCGGTCAGCAGCAGCTCGTGGGCGTGGCCCGCGCAATCGTCGCCAAGCCCAAACTCATCCTCGCCGACGAGCCCACGGGCAACCTCCACTCCGATCAGGGCCGCGAGATCATGGAGCTCTTCAAGAAACTCAATGAAGAGGGCTCCACGATCGTCCAGGTCACTCATTCCGAAACGAACGCCACCTACGGAAACCGGGTGATCCGGCTGAAGGACGGGTGGCTGGCGTCCGCGAACTGACGTCATCCGGGCGGATCAGGCAAACCCGCCTCATATACTCGGTGATTCTGTGACCTCATCTCCCCGCATTCTTGTCGCTGACGATCAGCAGGACGTCCTCGAAGCGCTTCGCCTGCTCCTCAAGTCCGAGGGCTTCGTGCTTGAGACCGCGGGCTCGCCGGCCGCGGCCTGGGCCGCGCTTGAAGGGCGCGAGTTCGACGTCGCGCTGATCGACCTCAACTACACCCGCGACACCACGTCGGGCCGTGAAGGCATGGACCTGCTCGCGCGGATCCGCGAGCTGGACGAGACGCTCCCCGTGGTCGTCATGACCGCGTGGGCGAGTGTCAGCCTGGCCGTCGAGGCGATGAGGAACGGCGCGCGCGATTTCGTGAGCAAACCCTGGGAGAACGCGCGACTCATTTCGATCCTCCGCACCCAGGCGGAGTTGTCGAAGGCGCTCCGGCACGGGCGGCGGCTCGAGAGCGAGAACCGCGCGTTGCGAGGAGAAACGAAGCTCGAGGTCATCGCCGAGTCTCCCAGCATGAAGAAGGTGATGGACATGGTCCATCGGGTGGGCCCCTCCGACGCCAACGTCCTGCTGGTCGGAGAATACGGCGCGGGGAAGGGGACGGTCGCCCAGGCCCTGCATGCCGTATCGAATCGAA
>CAZBTT010000045.1:0-17080 GCA_964494295.1 uncultured Acidobacteriota bacterium | reverse complement strand
CGCCGAATCGTTCGACTCCCGCGGGACTTACATCCTCCAAGGACCGATCGGGTGCGCGGGTGAGCATTGCCTTGTGGAGGTTCGCTTCGCGCCCGGTCTGGACGATCGACCGATGTTCTTCGCGACAGAAGTCGCCGCAAAGCAACCGCCGGTGGCGGCGTTGGCCGAGGACCTCGAGGCGTGTGGCTTGGCGTCGGGTAGCCCGGACTGGGTGTTCCATCGTGGCGTGGAGTGCGCCAGGAACCGATATCCCGACGACCGGGGGCTTTGGGGGGTCGCTGCGGTGTTCTAAACACTCAGTCTCCAATCCCCGCGCACCCTTGCCATCTTTCCGGGTTTTGGATCGGCACCGAGAACGCTTTGTCACGCACGGTTCATGAAGAGGCTCGGCGCGCGGTGGACGGGGCTCCGGGCGAGCTGCAATCCGATCGGTTGCGGCTGATTCTGGATCTACATCGCGGCTTGAGCGGTCCCGTTCCTGAAGGCGAGAGTTGGGTCGGCCCTCTCTCTGAATTGCGCAAGGCTCTTGACGCGGATCGCGTCGCTCTCATCGCCCGGGATCGCGAAGGCGAAATGGTGGTCCGCTCTCAGGCTCTGGAGACGGAGACCCCGAACGAAGGGGCGTTCTCGCAAACCGCGATCGACCGCGTGGTCCAAAGCGGCGAGGCGTTGCTTGCCACCGATATCGACGACGAGTCCGAACTTGGCGGTGCTGAAAGCATTCAGCGTTTCAAGATCCGCTTGCTCATCGCGATTCCCTTCGGGGGCGTGGCGATTGTGGGCGTCATCTACATCGACGGCGCCACGCGGCGACGGGGTCATGTGCGCGGTCGCGAGATCGTCCGGGCTCTGAGTCGGAATCGCGGTTGGGGTGAGGATTGAGATTGTCGCTACCGGAGTCGGCGATGCGGGCGGCACGCCGCCGGACCCCCGCCATGGTCCGCCGAGGTAGATGAGGGCGGCGATGAAGATGGCGGCGACCGGCCACCAGACTCGAGAGGTGGGCTTCGGCGCAGAGATGGCCGAGACCGGCGCCCTAACCGATGCTCGCCTCGATCACGTAACGGTCCGCGACGCGGGCGCCGCTCGTGAAAGGATCGAGAACGGCCCGGCAGTGAAAGCACACCCGGTCGCCCGCGGAGACCGACTTCCCACAAACCGGGCAAAGCGGTGGCGTGGCCGGCGTCATGAAGCCTCGGGCGGAGGCGCGGTCACAATGCGGGGACGATGCCCTCGAAGAAATCGACTTCGCCTGTTTCGAGTGAGTATTCAGCGCCCACCACTCGGAGGCCCTGCTCGGCGATCAGGCGTTCGAGGATCTGGGAACCGTGACGCAGGTGGTTCGCGGAGGCTCGGATGTTGGCTCTCGTGGCGCGATGTTCGAGGTCTTCATCGTCGGGCGGGATGGAGCCCTCGAAGAGCGCTTCCACCGACGGACGCACGCGATTGACGATCGATCGGAGATTCGGCGAATGACCTTCGGTGGGACGACGCAGCTCTTCGAGGGTCGCGAGAATGGCGCCACAGCCGGTGTGTCCCAGGACGACCACCAGTTTCGTGCCGAAGCGTTCGGCCGCGAACTCCACGCTGCCGACCTGCGACGGGGCCACGATGTTGCCGGCCACGCGGATGACGAAAAGGTCGCCGAGGCCCTGGTCGAAGATGATCTCGGCCGGCACGCGCGCGTCCGAACAGCCAAGGATGATGGCGAAGGGATTCTGGCCCTTGGTCAGTTCCTTGCGTCGTGCTTCGCTGCTCAACCGGTCGGCGGCGTGACCGGCGCCCGAGATGAAGCGCCGGTTGCCTTCCTGGAGACGGAGCAGCCCCTCCGCTGGTGAAATCATGATGTCGCCCCGAGCGCTTTTTACTTCGTGTCCGTCTTGAGCGGTGTCACCGTCACGGTGTCGAGCTTCTGCTTCTGAAGCAGAGCCACGAGTTTCGGCAGATCGTTCTTGATGATCGCATCCATCTTCCCGAGCTGAACATCCAGTTTGTCAGAGAGCATCTTGAACACTTCACGGCTCGGGTCGGTGGGCCGGGCGTCGGCGCTCTCGATCACGCCCTGCAACGCCGCGATCTTGTTGTTGAGCTTGATCGGGTAGTTGAGCGGATCCTGCGAACTGCGATTCTTGACCTGGTAGATCTCGCCCTCGACGGCGGAGAGCTTCTCGTTGAGCGCGCGGGCCGCGACCAGCGTCGGCGAGGGCTTGCGGCCGGGTTTGCCGGTGTCGAGTTTCTTGATCCGCTCGTCGACCTGCGCCTTGATCCCGCGGATCAGGAGCACCGCGTCGTTCGCCTGGCTGGCCTTGTTGCGCACCTGGATCGCGAGATCGAACTGGGCCTGAAGATCCGCGTCGGTGACGTCACGCAGAAGCGTCTTCTCGCGCTCGATCCGGAAGGGCTTGGTCTGCGAGACGCCATCCGCGGTCACCCGCACTTGATACGAACCCGTGGGGGCCAGGGGGCCGCGAGAACTCGCCGCCCACATGATCATGCCTGGAAACTCGGTGGCGCCGGGATAACGCAGGTCCCAGTTCACGCGATGATGGCCGGGGGTGAGCGGGGGCTTGGGATCACGCGGACCGCGGAAGAAGTCCTCTTCGCCTCCGCCCGCGCGCTCAGCGGCCGCGGCCTTGGCCTTGGCAACCTCGGCTTCGGAATTCGAGTAGGTGCGGATCGCCGCACCCTTTTCATCGAGGATCTCGATACGAACGTCCTTCACCGCGGTTTCGAGCGAGTAGTCGAAGGTGGCGTTGCGGTCCAGGCCGCGGCGCACGGTTTGGGGCGTGAAGAGATTGAGGATGCCTTCTCCGCTCACCGCGGCGCTACGCAGTTCCCGCAGGGGGCCGATGTTGTCCATCACGTAGAAGCCGCGGCCGTGAGTGCCGATGACGAGGTCGCGCTCGGTGACCGCGATGTCGTGAACCGGGGTGACGGGCAGACCCTGGCGCAGCGACTCCCACTTCGCGCCATCGTCGTACGAGACATAGATGCCGTTCTCGGTGCCGAGGTACAACATCTTCGGACGCTTGAGATCCTCGCGGATGGCGCGGGCGAAATCGCGCGCCGCGACACCGTTCACGATCTTCGTCCAGGTCTGGCCGTAGTCGTCGGTGCGGTAGACGTAGGCCGCGAAGTCGCCACGACCGTAGCGGTTCGCCGCGACATAGGCGGTGCCCGCGCGATGAGGCGACGACTCGACGATGCTGATGCGCGCGAACTCGGGCAGGTCCTTGGGGGTGACGTTCGTCCACGTCTTCGTCTTGTCGCGGGTGACGTGGATGTAGCCGTCGTCCGAGCCCGTCCACATCACATTGCGGTCCACACGCGAGGGCGCGAAGGTGAAGATCGTCCCGTAGGTTTCAACCCCGGTGTGATCCTTGGTGATGGGTCCGCCGGAATCGCCCATGGTGGAAGGATCGCCGCGGGTGAGATCGGGGCTCACTTTCGTCCAGCTCTGGCCTTCGTTTGTCGAGAGCCACAGATGCTGCGATCCAACGTAAAGCTCGTTTGGATCATGCGGAGAGAGAACGATCGGGAAGGTCCACTGGAAGCGCTCCGCGATCTGGCCCGAGGGATAACCCATGGGGTTGTCGGGGTAGGGGTTGATGGCGCGGGTCTGGCCGGTGGAGCGGTCGAACCTCGAGATGTAGCCGCCGTAGCTGCCGGCGTAGAAGACATCGAGCTTGGTCGGATGAGGGGCGATGTAGCCGCTTTCGCCGCCGCCCGCGGAGTAGAAGATGGGCGCGGTGCGTTCGCCGAACATGCTCTCCTGGGCCTGGCTCGAGACGCACGCGGTGGAGTTGTCCTGCTGGGCGCCGCACACGTGATACGGAACGTGGTTCGTGGTGGTCACGTGGTAGAACTGCGACGTCGGATAGTCCTGTTCCGTCCAGGTCTCGCCGCCGTTCACGGTGACGTTGCCGCCGCCGTCGTTGCCCTGGACCATCCGCTTGGGGTCATCGGCGGCGATCCACAGGTCGTGATTGTCTCCGTGCGGCACCCGGATGGTGGTCCAGGTCTTCCCCGCGTCGGTCGTCTTATGGAAGCCGACATTTAAGACATAGACCGTGTCCTTCGCCTTGGGGTCGGCGTAAAGGCGTGTGTAGTAGAAGGCGCGCTGCCGCTGTTCGCGACGATCCGTGATCAGTTTCCACGTGGCGCCGGCATCGTCGGACATGAAGAAGCCGCCCTCCTCCGCTTCGATCTGCGCATAGAGGCGGTTGGAATCGGCGCCCGAGACCGTGATGCCCATCTTCCCGAGGACGCCCTTCGGCAACCCTGGATTTCGCGAGATCTCGGTCCAGGTATCGCCGCCGTTTGTGGACTTGAAGATGCCGCTGCCGGGGCCGCCCGAGGACATCATGTGGGACATGCGGAACGCTTCCCACAATGTCGCGTAGATGACACTCGGGTTGTTTGGATCGAGGGTCAGATCGACCGCACCCGTCTTGTTGTCGCGGAAGAGGACGCGATCCCAGGTGGCGCCGCCGTCTTTCGACCGGAACACGCCGCGCTCTTCGTTCGGGCCCGCGACATGGCCGAGCATCGCGGCGTAGACGAGATCAGGATTGGTGGGGTGAACCCGAAGCCGCGAAACGGTCTGGCTGTCCTTGAGACCGACGTGCTTCCAGGTCTTGCCGCCGTCCGTGGTCTTGTAGACGCCATCGCCCTGGGCGATGTTGCCGCGAAGCTGGGCCTCGCCCATGCCGATATAGACGACATCGGGATTGGAGGCGGCAACCGCGACCGCACCCACCGAAGCCGAGTTGATCTGTCCATCCGTCACCGGACGCCAGTTGGTGCCGCCGTCTGTGGTCTTCCAGAGACCGCCGCCCGTAGCGCCGAAGTAATACTCATGCGGCCGGGCGACGCTGCCGGCCACCCCGATGCTTCGCCCGCCGCGCTGAGGACCGAGGCTGCGCCACTTCAGCGACCCGAACGGGCCGGCCTGCGCGCCGAGTGTGGCCGCGGGCGGTTGGGCATTGAGGAGGACGGGGAAGAGCGCCACCGCGGCGACGAGTGCGAGCGGGGTCAGTCGGAAACGGGTCTTGGTGGTGAACATTGTGGCTCCTTGGGCGAAGGCCTGGTCGCGAACGAAGGCGTGGTCTGAAGATTCTATCGGGGGCACCGGGGTTCCACGTTTCTCCCGCGCAGCTTCTATCCTCAGGAATTCCAGTATGAAAATCCTCGCTATCGAGAGTTCCTGCGACGAAACCGCGGCCGCGGTGATCGAGGACGGCCGGCGCATCTTGTCGAACGTCGTCTCGACCCAGATCGAGATCCACGCGAAGTGGGGAGGCGTCGTCCCCGAACTTGCATCGAGGCGTCATCTCGAATCGATCGGCGCGGTGGTCGATGAGGCCCTCAAGACGGCCGGGACCGACGTGGACTCGCTCGACGCCATCGCGGTGACCTACGGACCGGGCCTCGTGGGTTCGTTGCTCGTGGGGCTCGAGTACGCGAAGGCCCTCGCCTGGGCGCACAAGAAGCCTCTCATCCCGGTCCACCACATCGCCGGCCACATCCACGCTCCGTTCCTGGCCTTCGACGACATTCCCTTGCCCACCATCGCGCTCGTCGTCTCCGGGGGGCACACCAGCCTCTTTCTGATGAAGGAACTCGGCGTGTACGAGCTTCTCTCCCGAACCCGTGACGACGCCGCGGGAGAGGCTTACGACAAGGTCGCGAAACTCCTGGGACTTGGTTACCCGGGAGGACCCATCGTCGACAAACTCGCCACGACCGGGCGCGACGATGCCGTGTTCTTCAAGATGGCGAAGATGAGCGATGGGAAACCCGATTTCTCCTTCTCCGGTCTCAAGACCGCGGTTCTCCACTACGTGAAGAAGAACGGAATTCCGCCGTGCGAGTCACGCGATACCGTCCCGGACAACGTGCGGGATCTTCTCGCCTCGTTCCAGAAGGCGGTGGTGACCGCCCTCCTGCGGCGGCTCAAGGACGCGGTAGAACTTCACCGGCCAGCGAGCGTGATCCTCACCGGAGGTGTCGCGGCCAACTCGCGTCTCAGACAGGACGCGAAGACCTTGATGTCGCAGATGGGAGTCCCGCTCTTCGTGCCGCCGCTCAATCTCACCACCGACAATGCGGCCATGATCGGAGCGGCGGGAGCGGTGGCCTTCGCGCGCGGTGTCGTCGCGGGCTCGAATCTCGAAGCCGCACCGTTCGCAACGATCGGAATGTGACGCGCAGCCGGCTTCGGGCGGCGGTTCAACAGATCCTCGGCGCCGGACTCGCCGCGGTGGCGCCCGACCGGCTGGTGGCCAGGCACCTGCGCTCCCGCGAGATCCGAAGTCGAATCAAAAAAGCCACGCGCCTCTTCGTGGTGGCGGTGGGAAAAGCCGCGATTCCGATGGCGCAAGCCGCGCATGACGTTCTCGAGGATCGAATCACCTCGGCGATTCTGATCGCGCCTTCGAAGGCGGAGCGCCTTCCGCGCACTCGCAACTTCGTCGCGGGCCATCCCGTACCCAATGCCGCGGGAATGCGCGCGGCCGCCGCCGTGATTCGAAGGCTCGAAGAAGCGCAACGCGGGGATGTGGTTCTCCTTCTGCTCTCCGGAGGCGCTTCCGCCCTGATGCCGGCGCCGATCGCGGGCGTCTCCCTGCGCGAAAAACAGCGCCTCACCCGATGGCTGCTTCATCGAGGCGCCACCATCGCGGAGATGAACGCGGTGAGGAAACAGCTCTCGCGGCTCAAGGGCGGCGGCTTCGCCCGCCTCGCCGCGCCCGCCCACGTCATCACCCTCGCGTTGTCGGACGTCCCAGGCGACGACCCCGGCGTCATCGGCTCGGGACCGACGGTTGAAGACCCAGGGGCCGCCGTCCTCGCCCGTCGAACGATTCGAAGGCTGCTGAACGACTCAGAGATCACGCCCCGGGTGGCGCGGGCGCTTGCTCGACCGAAGCCTCGCAAGGGCCGCGCGCCGGCTTCATTGACGCGGGTCATCGGGTGCGGCCGGACATTCGCAACCGCTGCGTCAACGAAGGCGCGAGAACTGGGCTTCGCGGTTTCCCTCGGTATCGGCAATCTGCGCGGCGAAGCGCGGACCTGCGGTCCCGGAATCGTGGAGCGATTTCTGGCGTCTTCCCGGCGCGGGGCGCGGTGTTTCATCGCCACCGGGGAGACGGTGGTGGAAGTGCGCGGGCGTGGGCGCGGAGGTCGAAACCAGGAGCTGGCGCTTTCAGCCGCACCCGCCCTCGCCGGCGGGGGGCGCCCCCTGGTCCTCGCCGCGTTCGCGACCGATGGCGTGGACGGAAACTCGTCCGCGGCGGGTGGCATCGTGGACGACCGAACCGAGGCGAGGGCTCTGGCCCGGGGTGTCTCGATCAGAGCGGTGCTCGACCGGAATGACTCCGCCGCGGCTCTGGCGCGACTGGGCGCGCTCATCGTTACCGGCCCCACACACACAAATGTGGCGGATCTCACCGTCTTGTTGGGATAACCTTGCGCCTTCCCCATGGCCGACGAAGATCCTCCCGTTCCTTCCCCCGACGAGGAGAACTCCGCCCAGGCCGAGGAAGTCCCGACCCGGACCCGGCTCGCCGAGGCGCAGCTCGAGCAGGCCATGGACGGGTATCACACGCTCCGGGCCGAGAACGAGGCCCTGCGCGCACAAATCGTTGAACTCCATGAGAAGCAGCGGACGGTCACTCAGGATCTGGGCGCGTCGCTGGAGCGCCAGAAGCGGGCGGTGGCGCGGGAACTCAAGAGCGAACGCGAGACCATCTACGCGCGCTACATCGAGATACTCGACAACTTCGATCGCGCTTTCGACACCGGCGAGGCGCGGGCGGCCAGTCACAGCCTGATGGAGGGCTTCATCCTGGTCCGCAATCAGGTGGTTCAGGTCCTGCGCGACGGCGGCTTCGATCGGGTCCGCACCCTCGGCCTGCCCTACGATCCCAACACCAGCGAGGCCATCGAGGTCGAGGAAGTGGAAGATCCCGCCCAGGACGGGATGGTGGTCCGCGAACTGGTGCGCGGCTACCGCCTCGACGAGCACATCGTCCGCGCCGCGCGTGTCGTGGTCGGGCGCTACTCGGGCCCGCCCAAGGATGACTCCGGGGAAACCTTACGCGTTCCCGATGAGCCGGGTGAGGAGAGCGGGACCGTAGACGATCCCGAGACCGAGAAGAAGTAGCACCCGCGCGGCCTCGAGTCCGCGCGCGCCCCGCTTCTGTTCGAGCAACCGCGAAAGCACCACCAGGCTCACCACCACGGTGATCGCCAGCGCCGCGAACGTGGCCCCTCCGAGCACCGGCGCCTTGAAAAGCGCAAGCGTCGCGAGGACGAGGAGCACGACGAAATGGACGAAGACGTAGGCGCCGAGGTTTCGGGAAACCGGGAGGTACGCGGCTTCATCCTGCGGGCGGCTCACCTCGGGAGGTATGAGCGTGCCTCCCTGTTCGGCGGGTCGCCAGCCCGGCGCGGCGACAAACGGCATCAGACGATCCTTGAAGCGTGAAGCCCGGGCCGCGACCGAGGCGATGTCGACCCAGCCCGCGAAGTTCGCCCACAAAGGGTTCACGCTTCGGAGCGGCTTGACCACCCCGTAAACCGGCTCGTCGGTCTCTTCGACGAAGGTCCCGAACATCCGGTCCCAGATGATGAGTGTGCCCGCGTGATTCCGGTCGATGTACCGCGGATTGCGACCGTGATGAACCCGGTGGTGCGAGGGCGTGTTGAAGACCCACTCGAACGGGCCCAGCTTTCCGACGAGCCGGGTGTGGATCCAGAACTGGTACAAGGTATTGAGCGCCGAGCAGGTAATGAAGACCGCGGGCGGGAAACCGATGAGCGCGAGCGGCAGATAGAACATCCACGAGAAGAAGCTCTGGAAGGCGCCCTGGCGCAGGGCCACGGACAGGTTGTACTCCTCGGACTGGTGGTGCACGGAGTGCGCGGCCCAGAAAGCGCCGACCTCGTGGCTCTTGCGGTGGAACCAGTAGTAGAGGAAATCGACGCCCAGAAAGCACGCTCCAAAGACCATCCAGGAGTTCTCGGGCAGATCGAAGAGGCGGGCGTTCGCATACAGCCATAAGTAGCCGGCGAACAGCAACGCTTTGACGAAAACTCCGAGGAGCTGCTCGATAACCCCGCAACCGAGATCCGCGAAGGAGTCGGCGAAGCGATAGACCCGGCGCTCCAAAAGCCTCGCGGCCACCATCTCGATGGCGATGAGGATGAAGAAAAGAGGTATCGAGGCGACGATGAGTTTCATGGCGGCGGGGTGTTTCGAGCCGCGATGCTAAACTCACCCGCGTCGCTTCCCCCAAAAAAGACTGTCACCATGCCGCTTTACGAATACCACTGCACCAAGTGTGGCCGCTTCGAGACCCTTCAAAAGTTCTCCGACGGTCCGCTTGCCGCCTGCCCCACGTGCGGAGGGGCCGTCGAACGATTGATATCGGCGCCGGCCTTTCAGTTCAAGGGCACGGGGTGGTACGTGACCGACTACGGAAAGTCCGGAACCGACGGCGCGCCCTCGAAAGAGGCGGGCGCCGGCGGATCGGAATCGAAGCCGTCGGAGACCGCGTCTGGAACGTCCAAGGAAGCGTCCACGCCAACGTCGGCTGACTCCAAGTCGTCGACGAACTCCCCTCCCAAAGAAGGCACTGCCTCGGCGGCCAAGCCCCTGGCGCCGGCCGCGAATACGAGTCAGTAGCATCCCGAAAGACGTTACCCACCTCTTTCAGCCGTTCCCCACCTCAACGCAACAGGGCCTCTTGAAGATCCGAAAGGATCCGAAAGAGGCCCCAGCTTTTAGTGCGCGGCAGCCCAGTTCTTCGCCACCTTCGCGTCGACATCGAGGGGGACCGAGAGCGTCATGGCGTGAGACATGGTCTTGCGGACCAGATCCAGCGCTTCTTCCTTCTCCGCTTCCGGTGTCTCGAGCAGCAGCTCGTCGTGGATTTGTGAAATCAGGCGGGTCTTGAGCTTCCGCTCGCGCAGGGCGTGGTCGAGGTCGACCATGGCTTTCTTGATGAGGTCGGCGGCTGAACCCTGCACGCGTGTGTTCACCGCCTGCCTTTCGGACTCGAGTCGCGCGGGCACATTCTTCGACTGAATGTCGGGCAGGCGGCGGAGGCGGCCCATCATCGTGCGCACCATGCCGGTCTTGCGCGCTTCTTCGATGGAAGCGTCGATGAAGCCCCGCACCTTCGGATAGCGGTCGAAGTACGCGCGGATGAAAGCGTCCGCTTCCTTGCGCGATATGCCGATGTCCTGGGCGAGGGTGAACGCGGTCTTGCCGTAGAGCAGGGCGTAATTCACCATCTTCGATCGCCGACGCTGTTCGTCTTTCGGCAGCGTGGTGAACGGACCGAAGATCTCGAGCGACGTTCGATCGTGGACATCCTCCCCGCGCCGGAAGGTCTCGATGAGGATCGGGTCTTCGGAGAGATGGGCCAGAATCCGCAGCTCGATCTGCGAATAGTCGGCGGAGAGAAGCAGTGTCCCGGGCGGAGCGATGAACGCCTCGCGCACCCGGCGGCCGAGAGCGGTGCGGATGGGGATGTTCTGAAGGTTGGGATCGGTGGAGGAGAGCCGCCCGGTAGCCGCGATGTTCTGCCGGAACGAGGCGTGGATGCGTCCCGTGCGTTTGTTGATCATCTCCGGCAAGGCGTCCACGTAGGTGGAACGGAGCTTCGTGATTCCGCGGTACTCGAGGATCAAACGCGGGAACTCGTGTTCCTTGGCGAGTTCTTCGAGCACATCGTCCGCGGTCGAGAGGGTTTTCGTCTTCTCCGTCTTGCGGCCCGACTCGAGACCCATCTCCTCGAACAGAATCTGCCTCAGCTGAACGGGCGAGAGGATGTTGAAGGTCTTGCCTGCGAGAGCATGAATACGCTGGGCGAGCTGATCGATTTCCGGGCCGATCTCGTCTGAAAGTTTCTTGAGCGCGTCACGATCAACGAGGACGCCCGCGCGTTCCATCTCGGCGAGGATCGACGCGAGCGGCATCTCGAGGTCGAGGAACAGCGGCATGAGGCCGTCGGCCTCGAGCCGCGTCTTGAGCTTCGGGGCGAGGCGGACGAGGACCGCGGCTTCCCGGGCGTGGCGTTCCGCGTCGTGGTCGGCTAGCAGGGTCGCTTGCGTGCCTTCCTCGTTGGGCAGGTCGGCGTTTTCGGGGAGACCGATCTCATCGACCGCGATCTCCCGAATGCTGGAGCCGCGTCGCCCGGGCGACAACACGTAGGCGGCAAGAGACGCGTCGAGGATGCGGCCGCCCAGGCGGATTCCCGCTTCGCCCAAAACCACGAAATCGCGGCGCGAGCAGGTCGTCCACTTCTCGACCTTCGGATCCTCGAGAAGGCTTCGGACATTGGCGGGCAGGCCATCCGAGACCGCCAGGAACGCCGCGTCGTTCCCGCCGGCCAGGGCCATCCCCTGGATCCGCGCGTCCATCGGCCGGTCGGCGCTGATGGATGGAGAAAACGCGACCTCACCCGCCTTTCCCGCGGTGTCGATGAGGCCGTCCATCGCCCCGGCATCCGCGGCGACCCGATGCGTGACAGTGAACGTCGTGACCTCGGGCGCCATGTCGCGCGCGAAAAGGGAGAACTCAAGTTCCTTGAAGAGCTGGTAGGCGGCCTCGCGATCCGGCTTGGCCACGAGACTGGCCTCGGGATCAAAATTCACCGGTACTTTGTCGTCGAGGGTTGCGAGCTGCCTCGACAGGTGCGCCTTGTCCGCGTGCTGAAGAAGGCCCTCGCGATAGGCCGCTCGTTTCACCTCGGCCGCGCGGGCGAGCAGCTCGTCGAGGGATCCGAACTGCTGGATCAGGTCCCGAGCGCCCTTATCACCGATTCCCGGAACCCCGGGGATGTTGTCGACGGCATCACCCACGAGCGCCAGCAGATCCACCACACGCTCGGGCGGCACGCCCATCTTCTCGATCACGCCCTCGCGGTCGTAGCGCTTCTCGGGCTTGCCGTCGCGTCCGGGCGAGAGAATGCTGACGTGGTCGGACACGAGCTGGAGCAGGTCCTTGTCGCTCGTGATGATGACGACGTCGAACCCCTTTTCCACGGCCTGCCGGCTAAGGGTCGCGATCACGTCGTCGGCCTCGTAGCCTTGCGCGGTGACCACGGGAAGGCGCATGGCCTCGCAGGCCTTGTCGATCCACGGCAGCTGCGACGCGAGGTCTTCGTCCATCTTCGGACGATGCGCCTTGTACTCGGGGAACGCTTCCGCGCGCGATGTGCTTCCCGAAACGTCGAAGGTCACCACGAAATGAGTGGGCTGCTCGATGCCCATCAACGCGCGGATGGTGTTGATGAAACCGTAGATCGCCCCGGTGGGCTGACCGGCGCGGGTGGCGAGGCCGCGGACCGCGAAGAAGGACCGGTGGACCAGGCCCGTCCCGTCGACAAGATGAAGTGTGGGACGCGCGCTCACTCGCGAGATTGTAGTGTGTCGCGCGGGGGCGGTCACCACAAAGAAAAAGGGGAGCCTTGAGGGCTCCCCTTTGGTTCGCGGCGAAGACGTCTCGGCTACTGGAGCCGATCGATCTTGGCCACGAGCTGCTTGATGAGGTCGGTGGTGCAGGCTTCCTGCGCGTCGCCGAGGCCGCTCTGACGCCATTCGTCGGAGTTGGTGCCGATGCCGGTGCCGCCCTTGCTGAAGTCGAAACCGCCGCCCTTGCTGGACTCACCCACACCCTTGCCCGAAATCAAGATCTCGCCCGTGCTCATGTCGATGATTCGGCCGGTGATCCTGACCTCGCTCTTCGTCTTCTTGCCTCCCAGGCCAATTCCCTTGACGCGCACGCCGCCGCCGCGGGATTCGGTGGAGAACTTGGTGATGGAACCGACGAGGATGTACTTCACGCCCAGGACCTTGCCGATCTTGGCCATGGTCTGAGCGGAAGGATCGGCGCGACCGGAGGCGGCGAAGTCCTGCTCGCCGAGAATGTTCGCGAGCTTCTTGCGTTCGATGACCCGGAAAGAACCGTCTTCAACGAGGGCGTCCACGAGCTGGTCGGCGATACCCTTGCCGATGTCGTACTGACCCCACCAGTTGTCCACGGTTCCGTACTCGAAGTCGAGAACGGCGATCTGCGGCCGGCTGGGCTTCTTCGCCTGAGCGAAAGCCGGTCCGGAGACGGCAAGTGTGAAAGCGGTGGCCATAGCCACGAGAGCGGAACGTCGTTTCATTTCGAGGATCCTCCTTGTAGGACCGCCCGATCCTAGCAAGGGTCGGGAAGGCCGGAAAACGGCGAAAGTCACAAACTGGCAACGCCTAGACTTCGAGGATGACCAGCCTCTCGACACGAGTCGGTTTCGCCGGCGCGTGCGTCTCTTTCATGTTTCTTCCCGCCCTGGCGGTGGCGCAGGCGTTTATGCCGATCGGAGCCCAGTTTCCCCTTGAGTCCGCAAAAGCCTGGGGCCTGATTCAATCCGCGCTCGCCGACCAGCGGATCAAAACCCGGGTGAAGGAGAAGGAGGTGCAGGTGCTCATCACCCGGCCCCTCCGCCCCCTCGACCAGAATACGAACTGGCTGGCCCCGCCGGAGATGCCTTCCGGTTACCTCTTCGAATCCGCGGAGATTCATCTGTTCGTTTCTCCGTTCGTCGAGCCGGCGCGCGTCTACGTCGGATCGGTCTCGACGTTCAAGGTTCTGGTGAGCGGGGGAAGCGCGACGCTGTACAACGACCCCACGGTCAACGCATCGGTGATGGCGTGGGTGACCAGGACCCTGGGAATGGAAGCCCAGCCCGTGCCCGCGATCCGCAAGACCGGCACCCCGGCTGCGCCCGCCTGCGTGGCGTTGAGCGGCGCTCCCAAAGAAATCGTTCCTCCGAAGAAGATCGAGTCGACTCACTTGGAAGTCCTCTATCCACGGAACGCGGTAGCGGATCGTGAGGCGGGGAGTGTGGTCATCAAGATGGCGATTCGAGAGGATGGTTCGACCGCGGATCTTCAGCTCGAGGGGACACCGCCCGATCCCTCCATGGGCGTGTCTGCTCTCGGCGCCGTCTCACTCTTGCGGTATCACCCCACACGGATCGCCGGCTGCCCGGTGACGGTGCATCTCACCTACAGGGTCAATTTCCGTCTTTACTGAAACCGCAGCCCGGTCACTTCATGCGGGCGAGATCGGCTTCGGCGGCGAGGAAGCCGAAAGCGGCCCACTGCGAACCCGCCACCACGCGTTTGAAGATCGCCTTGGCGCGCTCGGTGTCGCCGTTCACGAGGTAGAAGTTCCCCACGCCGTAGCCCTGGGTCGCGATCTGCAGCGGGTCCTGTTCGTCGCTGCCCAGAACATCCTCGGGCTTGCGCAGACCCTTGTACATCAGGAGCCGATGGTAGTAGGCCGCGTTGTCGAGAACGTTCATGCCCTCCTTGATCGGCTCGAGGACCTTGTCGGCTTCGGCCTTCTGGCCCAGGCGACGCAGGGTCATGTAGAGCCAGTCGGAGGTCGCCACAAGTGAGTCGTCGTTGTCGGTCGAGTACTTCATGCACTCGCGGTAGGCGACGAGCGCCTTCGCGAAGTCGCCCTTGAGGTAATGGGCGAGACCGAGGTGGTAGTAGACGTTGAACTTCAGAGTGGCCGAGGGCGAGGGACGGCGGCCGGGAGCGCCATCGGGTTCTCCTTCGTTCGGCTTGCCCGCCATGAGCTTCGCCGCCTTGTCGAAATCGATGATCGCCTTGTCGAACTGCCGGGTGCTGACGTAGCGATGTCCACGATGTCGGAACAGACGGGCGTCGTTTGGAAACTTCGTGATGCCCCGTGAAAAGACGTCGATGGCTTCCCGGAACCGCGAGAGATACGAGAGCCTGCGACCGACCCAGATGATGTTGTCGGCGTTGTCCGGATTCTTCACGAAGTCGGCGGTGGCGGTCGCGAGAGAGTCTTCGAGCCGCTTCTTCGCGTCGGCGGACAACTCGACCGGGAAGAAGGACCGCCCGTCGAGACCCTTCGCCTCGGGCGTCTTCGCGGCCGCCGCGGCCTTCGCCTTTTCGGGGCGGAGATACGTGTCGTACCACTTCACGTAGCGCTCGTAACGGTCCTTCTGATAACTCGGCGTACGGATGCCGTGATTCTGGCCGGGATAGATCACGAGCTCGGTGGGCACGCCCTGTCGGCGGACCGCTTGGTACATCTGCTCGGTGTTGAGAAGCGGCACGTTCATGTCGGCTTCGCCGCAAAGGAACAACGTCGGCGTCTTGATCTGATCAGCCTTGAGGAAGGGGCTCGAGAGTTTCAGATAGGCGTCGGGGTTCTTCCAGGGCAGACCGAGTTCCGCCTCGTATTCGTACTGGTAGTGATCGGTGCCATAGCCCGCGATGATGTTGGAGATCGAGGCGCCGGACGTCGCGGCCTTGAAGCGCGTGGTCTTGGAGATCACATAGTTCGTGAGAATCCCGCCGTAGCTCCAGCCGCCCACACCCAGCCGATCGGGGTCGGCGACTCCGATCGATACCGCGTGGTCCACCACGGCCATGACGTCGTCGAAGTCGGGTTCCCCCCACTTCGCGAACAGCGCGTAGCTGAAGTCGCGGCCGTAGCCGGTGGAACCGCGAGGATTGCCCGCGACAACCGCATAGCCCTGGGCGGCGAAGATCTGCCACTCGAAGCTGAAAGCAGTCGAAAACTGCGACGCCGGGCCGCCGTGGATCCGCAGGATCGTGGGAACCCGCGCGCCCGGTTTCAAGTCCGCGGGACGCAGGAGGAAGCCGTCGACCATCGTGCCGTCCTTGCTCTTCGCCTTGAACCGCTCCACATTCACGAGCTTGATGTCCTTCAAGACGGCGTCGTTCGTTTTCGTCAGCCGCCGAATCGCGGTGCCGTCGAGCACCGAGATCTCCGATGGCAGCGTGGGTTGGCTTTCAAGGAAGGCAATGCGGCCGCCGCGAGCATCGAAGGACTGGACGTCGCGTTCGCCGGCCACGATACGTTCCACCGCACTCCCATCGACGGACACCCGTCCGAGATGCGAGTTCCCACTGTCCTCGATGGTGAAGAGCACGGAGCGCCAGTCCGGCGTGAAGAGCGGGCAGCCCACATTCCGGTCGCGCGTACTCGTGAGCGCTTTGACCGTGCCGGTCGGGACATCAACAGTCGAGATGTGGTTCGGTCCGTACCACATGTCCGCGACCACGCCACCCGCGACGTAGACGATGGTCTTGCCATCAGGCGACCAGGACGGACGTTCGTCCTCGCTCGGATTCGTGGTGATCGCCCGAGGTGTCTCTCCCGCCGCCGGGGCAATCAGGAAGATGTTCGAATCGCGATTCGTGTCCGGTTCGGCCGAGCGATTGCTGACGAACGCAAGGGTCTTGCCGTCGGGTGACCAGGCCGGCTGCTCGTCATCGTAGGGTCCCGAGGTGATCTGCACCGCGGTTTTTCGTTCGATATCGAAAACGTGAAGATGGGAGCGAAGGTCGCGCAAGTAGCCTGAACCATCGCGCTTGAACTGGATCCGGTTCGTGACGATGGGCTTGGCGGTCTTCTTGTCGTTGCCCTTCGCCTCCTCCTTCGGTTCATCGGGGTCCGGATCCGTAACCACGAGGACCAGCCGCTTCGAATCCGGCGACCAGGCGAACGAGTCGACGCCGCTCTTGATCTCGGTCAGGCGGGAGGCCTCGCCGCCGCCGCGCGGAAGCAGCCACACCTGGCTCTTGTCTCCTTCACGACTGGAAAGGAAAGCGATCCACTTCCCGTCGGGTGAGAATTTCGGGCTGGTTTCCGCCTTCGGCGATGTGGTGAGTCGGATCGCGTCTCCGCCTGCGGTGGGGATCAGATAGATGTCCGAGTCCGACGTGTCTTTCTTGAGGTCCATCGAACGCACGGTGTAGGCGACGTGGGCGCCATCGGGCGACAACACGGGCGCACCGACCGTCTTCAATGCGAAGAGGTCATCGACGCTCAGCGGGCGCTCCGCCGCGTGGAGAACACCGACCTGAAGGAGGACGGCGAGGGCCGAGGCGAAGGAAGCAAGACGCATGGGTGAAGTCCTTTCGAATGTCGTGGGGCGGAATCGTAACCGCAGGGGGAGGGGCTTGGGCTGTCATACTTCTTTGATGGCCACGGTGGTTGTCGCCGGTTCTT
>CAZBTT010000044.1:0-17350 GCA_964494295.1 uncultured Acidobacteriota bacterium | reverse complement strand
TCCGCACGCCCTCCTGGATGCGCGCGCCGCCGGAGTCGTTCAGCCCGATGAGGGGTATCCCGCTTTCGAGGGCAAGGTCCTGGAGGCGGCTGATCTTCTGCGCCTGCACTTCAGAGAACGAGCCGCCGAGCACGGTGAAGTCCTGGGCGAAGACAGCCACGCGCCTTCCGCTGATTTTGCCGAAACCGGTGACGATGCCGTCGCCGGGAAAACGCTGCTTGTCCAGGCCGAAGGCGCTCACATTGTGGGTGGCAAGCGCCCCGAATTCCTGGAAGGATCCGTCGTCCAGCAACAGGGCGAGGCGCTCGCGCGCGGTCAGCTTGCCCCGGGCGTGCTGCTGTTCGATGCGCTTGACGCCGCCGCCGAGCACCGCCCGGCTGCGCATTTCGCGCAGGGTCTGCAGATGGTCATTCGTCTTTCCATCCATGCTTCGCTCCGTTCGTATCGCGGCCAAAGTACCAGACGGCCTTCGAGGAGGGAATGAGCCATTTGCCTCCGCGCTGGGCGCGCCACCGCACCGAAGAGCGCCCGCAGACGGAGCTACCGTGAGGGTATGGAACGACGATTGTCCACACTCTCCTCTCGGGCCGGCTGTCTGGTCACCTCCTTGACCCTGGCCGGATGCTCCGCTGACCCCGGGGCCAGGCAGACCGTGGCGGACACCACCCAACCCCCCGCGGTAATGGGGCAGGCCACGGCAACGCCTTCAGAGGCCGCGGCGCCGCAGGCGGAACCCTCGGCTCCGAAGGCGATCCGTTTGGAAACCACCTCCCCCGCGGCGAAGCCCAAGCCGGAAGCGGTCGCGCATTCGTCGCCGGTCGCCGTGCCCACTCCGGTTGAGCCCGTCGTCGTTGCGTCAGCCACAGTTGAGGCCGCCACACCGAAGCCCACCGCGAAGGAAGCGACGACACCCGGCGTGACGCCCACGAAAGCCGCCCTCGCAACCACCGCGGACCCAGGTGGGGTGGTCGAGGTCAAGGCCACAAAATCCGGCCTGACCCGGATCGGGGCGGCCAAGTGCAAACTCTGCCATCAGGTCCAGTTCGCATCGTGGGCCAAGACCGCCCACGCCACACGCGTGCCGCCCCTCGACTGCGAAAGCTGCCACGGCGCGGGAAGCGAGTACAAGACCCTGGCGATCATGAAGGACCCGAAGAAGGCCCGGGCCGCCGGGATGGTGAATCCCGAGGCCGCGTTCTGCGCCCGATGTCACACAAGCGGCGTGACTGGTGACTTCCTGAAGAAGGCCCACGCGCACAAGGCCGGGGCCTGAAGCGGACCTGATATCCGAATCAAGCGCCTGATCGAGAGAGGCTGAGCCATCCGCTCGTAAAGTAGGGGTTCGATGCACCCCCTCGAACTCTCCTCGGAGTCCCTCGAAAAAGCGCTCGATCTCATGACCCGTTTCGTGCGGGAGGAGATCGATTCACTATCGACCCAGCCCTCCGCCGACGTGGACGGCGCCGAGGATCTGGCCCGCACATTCGTGGAAGATCCACCCGAGGGCCCGCAAAGCCTGGAGGCGATTCTCGCGAGGCTCCGCCCGGCCATCCGGAAGACGTTCAACACCGCGGGCCCGGGGTATCTCGCCTTCATTCCGGGCGGCGGAATCATGAGTGCGGCCATCGCGGACTTCATCGCCGCTTCCACGAACCGCTACGTGGGGGTACGGCCCCCCGCGCCAGCGCTCGCGCAGATCGAGGAGACGGCTATCGCGTGGCTCGCCCGGTTCATGGGCTATCCCGAAACCGCGGGCGGCATTCTCACCTCGGGCGGATCGCTCTCGACCCTCTCCGCGATCGTGGCCGCGAGGGAAACACGTCTTCCCGACGATTTTTCGAGGGGCACCCTCTACATCTCCGAGGAAACGCACTACTGCGTGCCCAAGGCCGCGCGGATCGCCGGTTTCCGCGACTGGCAGATTCGCCGCATCAGCGTCGATGCGCGACGCCGCATCGACACGCGCGCCCTCGCTCACGCGGTGGATGTGGACCGGACGAAAGGTCTCAAACCGTTCCTGATCATCGCGAACGTAGGGACCACCAACACCGGAGCCATCGATGACATTCCCCGGCTGCTGTCGATTGCCCGCGGCCACTCGATGTGGCTGCACGCGGACGCGGCCTACGGCGGATTCTTCCGCCTGGCGAGCGGCGGGCCGGGACTCATGCCCGACATCGAGGAGTGCGACTCGATCACCCTCGATCCGCACAAGGGGATGTTCCTGCCCTACGGCACCGGGTGCCTTCTCGTTCTCCGCAAGGACACGCTGAAGCGGACCCATTCGATGGACGCGGAGTATCTCCACGACGTCAGGGCTCAGACCTCGCCGAACTTCTCCGATCTCTCGCCCGAGTTGTCTAGGGATTTCCGCGGCTTGAGGATCTGGCTCCCCCTCGTCCTCCACGGTGTTGCGGCGTTCAAGGCGGCCATCGAGGAGAAACTCATGCTGACGCGCTGGGCCTGTGACCAGCTCAAGGACGATCCCCGTTTCGAGATCCTCGACGAGCCGCAGCTCTCCGTGATCGCGTTCCGGCTGAAGGCGGACGCGGCGGAATCGGACCGGCTCAACGAGGAACTCATGAACCGCGTGAACCGCCGGGGCCGGGTGTTTCTCTCGAGCACGAGACTCGACGGCCGCTACACCATAAGACTCTGCGTGCTGAGCTTCAGAACCCACATGGATCGAGTGAGGGACGCGGTCGAGGCCGTGCAGGCCGAGGCCGCAGAGATTCTCGCGTCCCCGGCGCGGGCGTGACCGTGACGAGACAGTTGAAGTGGTCCCCGGGGGCCGCGGCGTCGGGCCTTCTCGCCTTGTGCGCGCTCTACCTGGCCGCCTCTCGCGTGTGGGTGGCGGATGACGCGTACATCACGTTCCGGCACATCGTTCAGTTTCTCGCCGGCAACGGCCTGACCTTCAACACCATCGAGCGCGTCGAGGGCTTCACCCATCCGCTTTGGGCGCTGCTCCTTTCCCTCTTCGGTTGGCTGGGGGCTCCCATCGCGGGCGCCGCGGTCACCATGGATCTTCTTTGCGCCGTGGTTCTCCTGGGAGCGGTCGTCCTGGCCGATCGCGAGCATGGCCCGCTCGGCGTCGCCCTGCTGGTGAGCTGTTCCGGCTTCATCGACTTCGCGACCTCCGGCCTCGAGACGCCGATGACCCTGCTCTTCATCTACATCGCGTATCGAACCTCGCCGGTGCTCGACCGCCCGGTTCGAGCCGGCATGGCGCTCGGCCTCGCCTATCTCTGTCACCCCGATGTCGCGGTCCTGGCCCTCGGCCCGCTGCTGATCGCGGTAGCCGAAGCGCGCGAGCGTGGTTTCGCAGCGGCCCGGGCGCCGCTCACCCGCTTCATCGTGAGTCTCGGCTCGGCTCCCGTCTTGTGGCACGTCTTTCGGCTCGGGTACTACCGGGACATCTTCCCCAACACCTACTACGCGAAAAGCGGCGGCAGCTATTGGAGTCAGGGGGCCGCCTACATCGCGGACTTCGCCGCGTACGCACCTCTCTCCGCCGCGGGCGTGATCCTCGTGGCCGGACTCGCGCTTCACGACTTCCGTCGTCGCACCGGACCGGATCGGTGGCGCAGGCCCGCTTGTCTCCTGGCGGTCCTTCTTCACATCGCGGTGATCGCGCGAGTCGGCGGCGACTTCATGGGCTTCCGCCTGCTCCTCCCGGATCTGGCCGCGGCGGCGGCGCTTTCGGTGGGGGCGCTCGCCGGTCTGGGGCCGCGGACCCGCCCAGTCGCCCAGGTCGGCCTCGTCGCGGCGGCGATGTGGGCGCTGTTCCTCCAGCCCACACCCCCGCATGAGCGGGGTCTGATCGTGAACGAGCGGCTGAACTTCGCGAGCGCCTACACCCAGGCGAGCGACGCGTTCACGGGCCGGCCCCGTCATCTGTGGTGGAACGAAGGCCGACTCTTCCGCGCTTTTCAGGAATGTGTGGGCGAGCCCGATCTCATCGTCGAGTATCCGAACATCGGTTACTACGGCGTGGCCCTCGGCACACGCACCTCGCTGATCGACGGCAACGGTCTGGTCGATCGTTTCGTCGCCCGCAACTGGGAGGCGAGGAAGGGTCTGCCCCGCGGCCGGCCCGGCCACGAAGGCAAGATGACCGTGGACTACGCGCTCGAGCGCAACATTCATTTCGTGCGCGACATGTTCGAGCCCTATCGCTCCACTATGGCCACCGACTACGGCATCCTGCTCTCCTTCGATCCGAGGATCCTGTGCGCGCTCCCGGGAAAGGCAGAGGCCCTGCGAGGGCTCAAGCTGCAGCTCGTGGAGCGCCGGGACGCCAAAGCCCTCGACACCCTTCAGTTCCTCGAGGATCTGGAAAGGCGCGACGGCGTGCGGATCGACAACGTCTGTCGCGAAATCACCACGCCGCGCGACTGCAGCCCGGCGGGCATCCAACGCGCGAGCCGATCAGGGGGTTAGCTCCCGACTCTCACGACGCCCGCGTTCGCGGGACGGGAGTGCGAAGGGCGATGGGCCTCGCCTACCCTGCCGGCCCGCCGAAACCGGCGGCCCGGCGGGCACAGGTGAACGAGCGGGCCGCAAGCCTCCTCTTAACGCTTGGCGGAGCGGCCAGCTCCGCCCCATCACATCGATAAACGCCCTGCGGTCCGCGAATGTGAGGGCGAGCCAAGGCCCATCGTCCGCAGCTACCCACCAAGCGCGAGAGTCATCCCCGAAGGGATCGTGGGCCTATGCGTAAGCCTCGATCGGCGGGCAGAGGCAGATGAGATTGCGGTCGCCGTAGGCGTTGTCGATTCGCGCCACGTGCGGCCAGAACTTCTTCTCGCGCGTCCACGGCGCCGGGAACGCCGCCTCTTCGCGGGTGTAGGGGTGCGGCCAGGCGTCGGCGGTGACCATGCCCGCGGTGTGCGGCGCGTTCTTGAGCGGGTTGTCCTTCGCGTCGATCTTCCCCTCGATGATCCGCGCGATTTCGGCCCGGATACGGACCATCGCTTCGCAGAAACGGTCGAGTTCCGCGAGCGATTCGCTCTCCGTCGGCTCGATCATCAGGGTGCCGGGAACCGGAAAGGACATGGTGGGCGCGTGGAAGCCATAGTCCATCAACCGCTTCGCCACGTCCTCGGCCTCGACGCCGTGCGCCTTGAACTCGCGCAGATCGAGGATGAACTCGTGCGCGCAGCGTCCATGTTTGCCGGTGTAGAGGATCGAATAGTGCGCCGACAGCTTCTTCGCCATGTAGTTGGCGTTGAGGATCGCGGTCTCGGTGGCGAGCTTCAGACCATCGGCGCCCATCATGGCGATATACGCCCACGAGATGGTGAGGATCGAAGCGCTCCCAAACGGGGCCGCGGAAACCGGACCGGTCGCGGACTCCGCCAAGAGCGGATGGCCGGGCAGGAACGGAATGAGATGGGGAGCCACGCAGATCGGTCCCATCCCCGGACCGCCGCCGCCGTGAGGAATGCAGAACGTCTTGTGCAGGTTGATGTGGCAGACGTCGGCTCCCATGTCGGCGGGCCGGGTGAGGCCCACCTGCGCGTTCATGTTGGCCCCGTCCATGTAGACCTGCCCGCCGCGCTCGTGCACGATCTCGCAGATTCGCTTCACCTCCTCCTCGAAAACTCCGTGGGTCGAGGGATAGGTGATCATGAGGGCGGCCAGGCGATTCTTGTGCTCGTCCGCTTTCTTTTCGAGATCGGCGAGATCCACGTTGCCTCGCTCGTCGCAGGCGACCACCACGACCTTGAAACCGGCCATGACCGCGGAGGCGGGGTTGGTGCCGTGAGCGGACACGGGGATGAGGCAGACATCGCGGTCGCCATGTCGCGAGGCGTGATACCCGCGGATCGTGAGAAGCCCCGCGTATTCGCCCTGAGCGCCCGAGTTCGGCTGCAGGGACACCCCGGTGAAGCCGGTGATCTCGGCCAGCCAGTCGGAAAGCTCACGGGCGAGGGCGAGGTAACCCTTGGCCTGCTCCTGCGGCGCGAAAGGATGGACGTTCGAGAAGCCGGGCAGAGTGAGAGGCAGCATCTCCGACGCCGCGTTGAGCTTCATCGTGCATGAGCCGAGGGGGATCATCGAATGGGTGAGGGAGAGGTCGCGCCCTTCGAGCGTCTTGAGGTAGCGCAACATCTCGTGTTCGGCGTGATAGCGGTTGAAGACGGGATGGGTCAGGTATTCGGACTTGCGCTGCAGGGCGTCTGGAACATCGATCGCGGACTCGGCCGCGAGCTTCGAGAGATCGCCTTCGAGCGCCGCGCCGGTGAAAACCTCGATGAGATCCTGAACATCCTTGAGGCCGGTGGTCTCGTCGAGGGTCACGGTGAGGCCGGTCTTGACCCGGCGGAGGTTCATCTTCCGCTTCGCGGCGCGCTTCACGATGCCGTTCGCCTTGCCCGCGGTGACCTTGATCGAGAGCGTGTCGAAGAAGTTCTCGTGCAGGAGGGTGAAACCGCCCTGGCGCAAGCCCGCCGCGAGAAGCCGCGCGAGACTGTGCACGCGGGTCGCGATCTGCTTGAGCCCCCTGGGTCCGTGGTACGCGGCGTACATGCCGGCCATCACCGCGAGGAGCACCTGCGCGGTGCAGATGTTCGACGTGGCTTTGTCCCGGCGGATGTGCTGTTCGCGCGTCTGCAGGGCAAGGCGATAGCCGCGTTTGCCCTGGGCGTCCTTCGAAACGCCGATGAGCCGGCCGGGAAGCACGCGTCGCATTTCATCGCGCACGGACATGAAAGCGGCATGGGGGCCGCCAAAGCCCATGGGCACGCCGAAACGCTGGGCCGATCCGATGCAGATATCGGCGCCCATTTCGCCGGGAGCCTTGTAGATCGTGAGGGCCAGAAGATCGGCGGCGAACGTGGTGATGGCGCCCGCCTTCTTCGCCCGCGCCGCGATCTCGGAAAGATCCTCCACCTTGCCGGTGGTCGACGGGTACTGAAGCAGGACGCCGAAAACATCCGGCTTGACCTTGATCTTTCTTGGCTCGACCACCTGAACCTCGATACCGAGGGGCAGGGCGCGGGTCTTCACCACCGCGATGGTCTGAGGATGCACGTCGTCGGCAACGATGAAGATCTTGCGATCGCCCGGGGCGGTGGCCTGGGCCATGTGCATGGCCTCGGCGGCCGCGGTGCCCTCATCCAGGAGCGAGGCGTTGGCGAGGGGAAGGGCGGTCAGATCCGCGATCATGGTCTGGAAGTTGAGAAGCGCCTCCAGCCGGCCCTGCGAGATCTCGGGCTGATACGGGGTGTACTGGGTGTACCAGCCGGGATTCTCGAGGATATTGCGCCGGATGACCGACGGTGTGAGACACCCCGTGTAGCCCATGCCGATAAATGAGCGCCAGGTCTCGTTCGAGTCGGCCACCGCGGCGATGCGGCTCAGCAGCTCGCTCTCGGAGAGCGCCCCGGGCAGATTCAGTGCGCGCCGGAGGCGGATCGACGGAGGAACGGTTTCCTCGATGAGGGCATCGAGAGAGGAGGCCCCGAGGGCCGCGAGCATGGCGACGCGGTCGGCCTCGGAGGGACCTACGTGCCTTCGGGGAAAGGTATCAACGGGCGAGAAGTCGGCGAGATTCATTTAGTGCCCGCTCTTGACGTGGGCGTCGTACTGTTCCGCGGTCATGAGCGCTTCGACCTCGGCGGGATTCACGACCTGGACCTCGATCATCCAGGCCGCGCCGTAAGGATCGGAGTTCACGGTTTCGGGCTTCTTCGCCAGCTCGTCATTCACGGCCGTCACCTTGCCGGTCACGGGTGAAAAGAGTTCGGAGACCGCCTTGACCGATTCGACGGTGCCGAATCGGGCGCCCGCGGTGACCGCCGACCCGACCTTCGGCAGTTCGACGAACACGACGTCTCCGAGCTGCTGTTGCGCATGATCGGTGATGCCGATGCGGCCGACGCCGGCCTGGAGACGGACCCATTCATGGTCCCGGGTGTAGCGCAGATCGTTGGTCACGTTTTTTGTTCTCCTGAAATCGTTCTTGAGGGGGAATTTTAGAAAACTACTTTGCCCGTTTGTAGAAGGGGGTCTTCACGATCTCGGCGGCCACGGAGACGCCGCGGATCTCGATTCCGAGAGATGTTCCGATCGTGGAGTGCCCGGAAGGCACATAGGCCAGGCCGATGTTCTTCTCGAGAAACGGCGCCATCGAGCCGGAGGTCACGACCGACACCTTCGAACCTCCGACGAGAACGGGATAACCATGCCGCGCGATCCCCCGCTCTTTCATTTCGAAACCGACGAGTTTGCGGGCGGTGCCCCGGGCCTTCTGCTCCGCGAGCACCGCGCGACCGTTGAAGTCACCCTTGTGGGGGTCGACGCAGGTGATCCATCCAAGCCCGGCCTCGACAAGCGTGGTGGTTTCGTCGAGCTCGTTGCCGTAGAGGCACATCTTCGCCTCGAGGCGCAGGGTGTCGCGGGCGCCGAGGCCGGCGGGAACGAGGCCGTGGCCCGAACCCGCGGTCATCAGGGCGTCCCAGAGATCCGGGCCCGATGCCGCCTTGACCATGATCTCGAAACCGTCTTCGCCGGTGTAGCCGGTGCGCGCAATGGTGGCGTCGAGCCCGGAGACCTTCCCGGTGGTGAACTTGTAGTAGCCGACCACGGAGAGATCCGAGGGCGTCAGGGTCTGCAGGATCGAAGCCGCCTTCGGGCCCTGGAGGGCGAGCAGGGCGAATTCGTCACTGCGGTCGTGGAGCTCGCAGCCCGTGGGGTTCTGCGCGCGCAGCCAGGCCAGGTCCTTGTCGCGATTGCTCGCGTTGACGACAAGCAGAAACCGCTCGGCATTGAAGCGATACACGATGATGTCGTCCACTGGGGCTCCGCTGGGCATGGGCAAAGCCGAATACTGCGCATGGCCGTCCTGGAGTTTCGCGACATCGTTCGAGGTGACGCGCTGGAGAAAGGCGAGAGCCCCCGCCCCGACGATGTCGAACTCTCCCATGTGGGAAACGTCGAAAAGGCCGGCCGCCCCGCGCACCGCGAGGTGCTCCTTGATGACGCCGAGGCCCTTGCCCGAGTAGTCGATCGGCATGTCCCACCCACCGAACGGGACCATCTTTCCCCCGGCGGAAATGTGCTGGGCGTGAAGAGGGGTTTTGCGAAGCATGGCGGAACCTCCTGAAGAGGGAGAAACGGGGGTCAAATCGCGAGCTGGCGAATGGCCTCGCGCACCGACGGGTCGTCGGGCGCATGAAGATAGAGGGAACGGAGAATCTGGAGCGCCTCTTCACCCTTGGCCTTGCCCAGCTGCTTCAGCAGATCCTGGACTCGGGACGCCGAGGCGGGGGAGGTCACGAAAGCGCTCACCGGGGAAGCGCGCAAGCCCTTCCAGAGAACCTCGACGGACTCCCGTGAGTCGGGGTCGAGGAACAGCGCCTCACGGGCTTCGGCTATGGCCTTGCCCGGGCTGTCGGTGTCGAGGTGGGCCCGGGCGCGTGTGAGATGGGCCTTCAAAGCCTGGGCGGTTTCCTCGCGGGACGGTCGCGCGGCATCCGAATGCAGGCACGATTTCAACCGCGATCTGAGCAGGTTGGTTCGAAGCGATCGAAGATGCATCGAAACCTCATCCATGCTCGGGCGATCGGTGGGGTTCTTGGAGATCATCCGGTGAATGAGGGCGGCCACCCGGGCCGGCGTCTCGGGGGCCAGGGTGAGGACCGGTGTGGTGGGTTCGGAGACGATGTTGAACAGAACTGCGTGCAGGGTGGCGCCCCTGAAAGGCTTGAAGCCGGTGACGAATTCGAAGAACACGGCGCCGCATGAGAAGACATCGGACCGCGGGTCGGCCGCCTTGCCCGTGGCCTGCTCCGGGCTCATGTAGTCGGGTGTGCCCAGGATCACGCCCTTCCGGGTGAGGGTCTGGTGGGTCTCCATGCGCGCGAGGCCGAAGTCGAGGATCTTGGTGATCCCGAGCTTGGTGACCATGATGTTGGCGGGCTTGATGTCGCGATGCACCACGCCGCGGCTGTGGGCGTAGGAGAAGCCGTCGCAGGCTTCGGCAAAGATCCGCAGCTTCTCGGTGATTGGTATTTCGGCCGAGACCTCGATCAGCCTCCGCAGGTCTTCGCCGTCGAGCAGCTCCATGGCCATGAACAGACGGCCGTCGGTTTCGCCGAGGTCGAACACCTTGACCACGTTCGGGTGATCCATGCGGCCGATGGCCTCGGCCTCCCGCCGGAACCGCTCCTGGATCTCGTCGCTCGCGCCCTCGAAGGGAAGGGTCTTCAAGGCCACGATCCGGTCGAGCACGGTGTCGCGTGCGCGGAAGACCAGACCCATGGCGCCCTCGCCGAGCTTCTCCCCGAGTTCGTATCGCCCGAGACGGGTGGGATTCATTTGGCGGGATTCTGGCGGGGGCTTTTTCGGAGGACGCGGAATTCCGCGCTCCCTTTGAGGCCCGGACTCTATTCGGTGTAGCGAAGGAGGATGACGGACACGTTGTCTTTGCCGCCGGCCTCGAGGGCGGCGGCGATCAGGGCCGCGCATCCTTCGGCAAGCGGTTTCTTCTCGTGGGTCACCATGATCGACTGAATGAGGTCGTCGTTGATCATGGAGTGCAGTCCGTCGGAGCAGATGATGGCGAGATCGCCGTTCTGGAGAATCTGCTCCACCGCCTGCGGTTCGATGGTCTCCTTGGCGCCCACCGCCTTGGTGATCACGTTCTTGAGGGGATGCCGCTCGATCTCCTCGACGGTCAGGATGCCTTCGGACCACGCCGCGGTGACCCAGCTGTCGTCACGCGAAAGCTGCGAGAGCGCGCCGCCCCGGAAAAGGTAGGCGCGGCTGTCGCCCGCCCAGCCCACGGTGAGGACGTTGCCGGCCACCAGACCCGTGACCACGGTGGTCCCCATGCCTGTGTACTCTTCCTGGGAGTCCGCGGTCTTGAAGACCTTGCGGTTGGCGAGCTTGATGGCGGTGCAAAGGCGGTTGCCGTGGAAGGAAAGGTTCACGTCGAGGCCGTAGGGCCAGGTGATCTCTTTTTCCTTCTCACTCTTGTCGACGAAGCCCTTGATGGTCTCGAGGGCGAGTTTGGACGCCACTTCCCCGGCGTTGTGGCCGCCCATTCCGTCGCAGACGACATAGAGGCCGATGGCATCGTCGACATCAAAACTGTCTTCGTTCAGTTTGCGCCTGCGCCCGACGTCCGTCTGGCCGTAACTCTCTAACACTGGATGCCTCTTTTCTTCAGAAACGAGCGGTCGAATCTGAGAAGACCGGTTGATTGGGCTTCAGGATAGCGGCTTTGGAAAGTCGGGTCAAAGAAGGGCGTAATCACGCGCGCAGGCCGAAATCCTGGCGGGCCGCTTCGACCAGGGACTGGGCCATCCGCGTGATCGCCCCCTCGTTTTCGCCCTCGATCATCACCCTCAGCTTGGGCTCGGTTCCGCTCCAGCGGACGAGGATCCGGCCCTTCCGGCCCAGGGATTTCGAAACCGAGCGCATAAGGACCTGGAGCTTCTTCATGTCCTCGATGGGTCGCCGCTTGGGCAAGGTGACGTTTTGAAGGACTTGCGGCACCCGGGTCATGGCCTGGGCCGCGAGTTCGGAGAGCGGCCTCCCGCGGCGGATCATCAGGGCCAGAACCTGCAGAGCCGCGACGATGCCGTCGCCGGTCGAGGCATGGTCGAGAAACACCAGATGTCCCGACTGCTCTCCGCCGAGATTGAGACCGCCCTTCCGCATGGCGTCGACCACGTGGCGATCGCCCACCGCGGTTCGGACCAGCCGGATCTTCTTGCGGGCCAGGGCCCGTTCCAGGCCGAGGTTGCTCATGACCGTCGCCACGACCGCGGACTTCTTGAGCGTCCCCGTCTCCGCCATCTCGAGCGCGCACATAGCGAGAACCGAGTCTCCGTCGATGACCTGGCCGTGTTCGTCGATCAGGATGACGCGATCGGCGTCGCCGTCAAGGGCAATGCCCATCTGCGCCGAGGTCTTCACCACTTCAGCGCGGGCCTTGTCGGGATGAAGCGCGCCCACACCTTCGTTGATGTTCACTCCGTCCGGCTGGACCCCGATGGAACGGACCGATGCGCCAAGTTCCGAGAACACCGCGGGGGCCACGCGGTAAGCGGCGCCGTGGGCCGCGTCGACCACGAGCCTCAGGCCCTCGAGCGAGATGTTCCGCGGAAACGTGTTCTTGGCGAAGGCCACGTAGCGCCCGCGCGCGTCCTCCACCTTGAAGGCCTGGCCGATTCCCGGGCCGGTCTTTCGCGCGGCGAGGGGCACGCGCCCGCGCACCATCGCTTCGATCTGGGCCTCGAGATCGTCCGCGAGCTTGAAGCCGTCACGGCCGAAGATCTTGATGCCGTTGTCCTGGAAGGGATTGTGGCTCGCGCTGATCACGATGCCGAGATCGGCGCGCATGCTCGTGGTGAGATGAGCCACCGCGGGCGTCGGAATGGGCCCCGAGAGCATGACGTCTCCGCCCATCGAGCAGATCCCCGAGGCGAGAGCGGTTTCGATCATGTAGCCGGAGAGCCGGGTGTCCTTGCCGATGAGGACCCGCGGTCGATGTTTGATGCCCATCGAAGCCACCGCGACCGCGGCCTGGCCGATGCGAAGCGCCATTTCCGGGGTCATGGGCTCCTGGTTCGCAACGCCGCGCACGCCGTCGGTGCCGAACAGCCGGGCTTCTCCGGTAGTCCCCTGGTCCGTCTTCCTGGCCATCTTCTTCGTCCTTCTCTGTATTTCTTCGTGCGCGGCTTTGATATCAGGCGGTGGCGGCGCGATGCCGCGCGGGCAATGTTCCCCGGCGGCGCAAAGCGGCGCGCAGCGCTTCGCTCAGTTCCCTGGGGTCGGTGAGGCGGGTCATGGCGCCGGCGGAAACGAGGCTGACGATGCCGGTTTCCTCGGAGACCACGAGGGCCACCGCGTCGGTGTCCTCGGTCACGCCTATGGCCGCGCGATGACGGCTGCCGAGGGTCCGCGAAAGTTCGGGGTTCACGGTGAGGGGCAGGAAACATGCGGCCGCGGAAAGGCGGTCGGCCTGAACCACGACGGCGCCGTCGTGGAGCGGCGAGCCGGGGGTGAACAGGTTGCAGAGGAGATCGTAGGTCACGACCGCGTCGAGGCGCACCCCCGTCTCGGCGAACGACTTGAGGCCCATGTCGCGCTCGAACACGATTAGCGCCCCGGTTCGGGTCGCGGAAAGCGACTGGGCCGCGAGCACGATTTCGTCGAGCACGTCATCGGTGGATGAAGGGCCGGTGCGGCCGAACAACGCCTGTCCGATCGAGGCCAGCAGTTTCCGGATCTCGGCCTGGAACACCACGATCGCCGCGAAGGCGACATAGGGCAAGACGTTGCGGAGAAGAAGGGTGAGGAGGCGCAGCTCCAGCAGCGTCGCGGTTAGGAAGAGCGCCACCACCCCGAGCACGCCGAGCACGATGTGCGTGGCCTGGGTGCCCCGGACGAAGCGGAACAGACGGTAGATGAGAAACGCTACGAGGACCACGTCCAGGACATCCCGGAACGTGATGGCCCGGCCGGAGAAGAGGGACTGGAGCGTTTCGATCATGGAGCCGGCCGAATGTCCTCTCTGAAGACGGAGACCGGGGGTCCTCTTCGCCCCCTACGAAAGCTTGGGCTCGGGCATGGGACCGAGGAACGGTGCGATCACCTCGGGCTTCTCCGCCTCGGTCTCGGCGATCACGGGAGGAGGGGCAGGGGGCGGCACCGGCGGAAGATTCATCTTCTCTCCGCGGACGATCTGGAGGATCTGCGTTCCGTCGAGCGACTCGTGCTCGAGCAACGCCTCCGCCACGGTGGTGAGGTCGGCGAAACGCTCCTTGAGCAAGGCCGTGCCCCGCTCGAACTGGGTGGTGACGATGCGACGCACTTCCTCATCGATCTGGATCGCGGTCGCTTCGGAGTAATCCTGGGAGCGTCCGAACTCCTTGCCCAGGAAGATCGCTTCGTCCTTCTTGCCGTAGGCGAGAGGCCCAAGAGCGCTCATGCCCCACTCGCAGACCATGCGGCGCGCCATCTCGGTCGCCTGTTCGATGTCGTTCGAAGCGCCGGTGCTGATGGCCTTGAATGCGAGGTCTTCGGCGATGCGACCGCCCATGCATACCGCGATACGGTCTTCGAGCTGTTCCTTCGTCCAGTTGTGCTTCTCTTCGCTCGGAAGCTGCTGGGTGAGGCCAAGCGCCATGCCGCGGGGGATGATCGTGACCTTGTGGACGGGGTCGGCGTGAGGAAGGATCGCGGCGAGAAGAGCGTGGCCGCCCTCGTGATACGCGGTGACCTTCTTCTCCTCGTCGGTGATCATCATGCTCTTGCGCTCGGCGCCCATCAGGACCTTGTCCTTGCTGGACTCGAACTCGGCCATGTTGACGACCTTCTGGTTGCGGCGCGCGGCGAGAAGGGCTGCTTCGTTCACGAGGTTCGCGAGATCGGCGCCCGAGAAACCCGGAGTCGCCTTGGCGAGAGTCACGACATTCACGTCCGGGCCCACCGGGATCTTGCGGAGGTGGACCTGGAGGATGCCTTCGCGGCCGCGCACGTCGGGACGATTCACCACCACGCGGCGGTCGAAACGGCCGGGACGGAGGAGTGCCGGGTCAAGGACGTCGGGCCGGTTGGTCGCGGCCACGAGGATGACGCCCTCGGTGCCTTCGAAGCCGTCCATCTCGACGAGAAGCTGGTTCAAGGTCTGTTCGCGCTCATCGTGTCCGCCGCCGAGGCCCGCGCCACGATGGCGGCCGACCGCGTCGATCTCATCGATGAAGATGATGCAGGGCGCGTTCTTCTTGCCCTGCTCGAAGAGGTCGCGGACGCGCGAGGCGCCGACGCCGACGAACATCTCCACGAAGTCGGAACCGGAGATCGAGAAGAAGGGCACGTCGGCCTCGCCGGCGATGGCGCGGGCGAGCAGCGTCTTGCCGGTGCCCGGAGGGCCCATCAGCAAAACGCCTTTGGGAATGCGGCCGCCGAGCTTCTGGAACTTCTGGGGCTCCTTGAGGAACTCGATGATCTCCTGCAGCTCTTCTTTCGCTTCCTCGACTCCAGCCACGTCCTTGAAGGTGATCTTCCGCTGCTGCGACGCGAGCAGGCGCGCCTTGGACTTGCCGAAGGACATGGCCTTGTTCCCGCCCGCCTGCATCTGACGCATGAAGAAGATCCAGATGCCGAGGAGAATGGCGTAGGGGGCGAACGTGATCAGGATCGTGGTGAAGGTGGGGGCCTGGTCATTGAGGACATTGACCTGGACCTTCTTTTCGAGAAGGTTGTCGAGGGGCTTGTCGTAGCCGTAGGGCACAACGGTCTTGAACGCATCGCCCGAGGCGCGCTTCCCGCGGATCTCGCTCCCGTTCACCGTCACTTCCTTGATGTCCCCGGCGTCGACCTGGGCCATGAAGTCGGAGAACTTGATCGGCGTGTCCTTCTTCTGGATGTTGGAGAAGTTCCAGGCGGCGAGCATCAGTACGAAGAGCGATGCCCAGAGGAGTGCGGTTTTAAAGTTTGAGTTCAATGATGATCCCCTAGTACTTGAGGTGGTACGGAAAACGACCCGGCAAATGTTCAGTCTGGCGGCCTGGCGGAAGGCTTGTCTTTATCGAGAAATCCCACGTAGGGAAGGCCACGGTAGTAGTCGCCGTGATCGAGGCCGTATCCGACGAGAAATCGCGCGTGGTCATCGGTCTCGATGCGGAAGGCCGACCACTCCGGGATGAGCTGCATCTTCCTCGGCGCCGTCCGGTCCACGAGGACGGCGATGCGGAGGCTCTTCGGCTGGCGCGCCGCGAGATGGTCGCGCACGTAAGCCAGGGTGATTCCCGTGTCGACCACGTCGTCGACCACAAGGACATTCTGGCCTTCGACGGGAACCTCGGTGCCGTAGAGGACCTGCACCCCGGTCGGCCCGGAGGCGGTCTCGGACACTTGAACCACCCTGAGGGTATAGCTGCGGAAGGGAATCGGAATCGCGCGCATGAGGTCGGCCATGAACAGCATGCTGTTCTTGAGCAGGCCGACCACGACAAGCTCCTCTCCCTCGTAGGTCGAACCGATCTGGCGGCCGATCGCGCTCACGCGGGCAGCGATCTCTTCCGCGGTGAAAAGGGGCGTCGGCGAGGGAAGGGTATTCATGGTTTGTGGGTTCGAGGAACGGCAAGACTATGACAGGAAAGGCTTTTCTCTGGAATGCCCCACCCCGCCCCCGACGCTCCGGTGAGGACAAGGCGGCCCTTTTCGATGGCCGCGGTGCGCCCCCCGGGAAGGGGAAGGGACGAACCGCCACGGCCCAGGATCAACAGGCTCCACAACTTATCGATGTGGACGAAGGAGACGGATCGGAGGCCGCCACTCCGGCGCAAGGCCTCGCGGATCGCGGTTTTGCCCAGGCCCTCGGGCGCCGCCTTCAGAACGGAGATGTCGAAGGCCGCGCCTTCCACCCTCGGGGCGACGGCGCGGTCGAGGAGCTGCGCCGCCACCTCACGAAGCGCCGAGTGCTCCTCCGCGAGCGTTCGCGCGGTGCGACCGAGGGCTTCCGCGATGTTCGGGTTGAATTTCTGCTCGAGCAGGGGCATCAATTCGTGCCGGACACGGTTGCGGAGGAACGCGGTGTCTTCGTTCGTGGGGTCGGTCCGATAGGGGAGCCGGAAGGCGCTCAGGTGGGCGAGGACCGCGGACCGCCGGGTTTCGAGAAGGGGCCTCAGCAGCTCCCCATCCCAGGGTTTCATGGCGGAGAGGCCAAGCGCGCCGCTCCCTCGCACCAGGCGCATCAGCACCGTCTCCGCCTGGTCATCGAGAGTGTGGCCAAGGACGATAGCGGCCGCGTTCTCCTCGCGGGCCACGCGGCGCAGGAAGGAGTACCGGCTGAGACGCGCCGCCTCCTCGAGCCCTCCCTCTTTATGCGCCCGGGCCGAGGGCCGCGCGCGGCCGGTGCGGAGACGTATTTTCAAGCGATCGCAAAGCTCCTCGCAGAACACGGCGTCGGCGCGGGAGTCCGTTCGAAGCGCGTGATCGAGATGGGCGGCGACCACGGTCGCGCCGGATTTCTTCGCCGCGCGAAGAAGAGCGTCGAGAAGGGCCACCGAATCCGGCCCCCCGGAAAGCGCCGCGACAAGGGACACGCCCGGCCGCGACAGGCCAACGGAGTCGAGACTCCGCCGCACCGCAGAAACCAGGACAGGCGTCGGCATGGAAGCCCCTGTACCTTACGCCCGCGGGGGCACAGATTTTCCGCGGCGGCCTTGGCCCGTTCCGCCAACTCGGCTCCGGTCATGTAAACTGCGCAGCTTCCGAGGGGTCCTCGAGCCGTTCGCATGGACCACTGACGAACGGCGGTGTAGCTCAGCTGGTTAGAGCATGCGGCTCATATCCGCAGTGTCCGGGGTTCAAGTCCCTGCACCGC
>CAZBTT010000043.1:0-17772 GCA_964494295.1 uncultured Acidobacteriota bacterium | reverse complement strand
CGTCTTCGCCTGCATCCCCGACCCTCCCACGGTGGAGCGCCTGGGCTTCGCGGACGATGGCCTCATCCACGCGGTTCGTCGCGGCTCCCGTTACGTCGAGACCTCGACGATCACGCCGGAACTCACGAAGCGTATCGACGCCGCGCGACAGGCCAAAGGCGCCGCGATGCTCGAAGCCCCGGTGACGGGTTCCAAGAACGGCGCCCAAAACGCCGCCCTCCTCCTCATGACCGGCGGTTCGCGTGAGATCCACGACGAACTGCTGCCTCTCCTGCAGGTGATCGGCAACAAGGCGATCTACTGCGGGCCGATGGGCGCCGCGTCCTTCGTGAAGCTCCTCGGCAACACCTACATCTCGTTCATGCTCGAAGCCCTCGCGGAGACCTCGGTTCTCGCGAAGAAGGCCCAAATCCCGCTCGAGACCGTTCTCGAAGTGGTGATGGCCTCGGGCTTCGCTTCGCCGTACTACACATTCAAAGGCGGCGCGCTCATCAAGCGCGACTTCGACCAGCACTTTTCGATCGATCTTCTCGTCAAGGACCAGAACCTGATGCTCCAGGAGGCCAAGTCTTTAGGCGCCTCCATGCCCGGCCTCGTCGCGATACGCGACGTGTGCCAGCAGGCGCGCGATCAGGGCCACGGTCAGGACGACATCATCGGTGTCGCAAAAGTGCTGGAGCGCGCCGCGGGAATCAAGTAGTCCCGTGGGCGCGGTGGCGATCATCGTCGCGGCGGGCCAGGGCATTCGTCTCGGTGGCGAGAAGCCGAAGGCGTTCATCGATCTCGCCGGCAAGTCCCTGCTCCGCCGAAGCGCCGAAGCGCTCGCTGCATGTCCAGAGGTGAGCGCTCTCGTCGTGGTGGCGCCCCGGGGTTTCGAGAAGGCAGCGCGCGCCGAGGCGAGCGCCACCGGGAAGCTGCGGGCGGTCGTCGCGGGAGGCGCCACGCGGCAGGCCTCGGTGCAGGCGGGCCTCAAGCGCACGACGGCGCGAGACAGAGTTGTGCTCGTCCATGACGCAGCGCGGCCCTTCGTCGATGCGGACGTCGTGGCCAGGGTTCTCGACGGCGTGCGCACCCTCGGCGCGGCGATCCCCGTGGCCCCGGTCGTCGACACCATCAAGAAGGTGAAGGCGGGCCGGATCGGGGCCACGGTGGATCGCGACACTCTTGGCGCGGCCCAGACTCCGCAGGGCTTCAATCGCGCGGCCTTGCTCAAGGCCTATGCGAGCGCCGCCCGCAAGGGCATCTCTCTCACCGATGAAGCGATGGCCATGGAGCGAGAAGGCCTGCCCGTGGCGGCGGTCGAAGGTTCGGCCAGGAACTTCAAGGTCACCACGCCTGACGACCTCGAGCGCGCGCGCCTTCTCGTCGCCCCGCCCGCCAGGACCGACGTTCGCGTCGGTCAGGGCTTCGACGCCCATCGACTCGTGCCGAAGAGGCCGCTGATGCTCGGCGGCGTTCGCGTGCCCGCCCCGATCGGCCTCGAAGGTCACTCCGACGGCGATGTTCTGCTCCACGCCCTTTGCGATGCGCTCCTGGGGGCCGCGGCCCTGGGTGAAATCGGCTCGCGTTTCCCAAGCTCCAACCGCAGCCTCAAAGGCGCCCCCTCGGCGATGTTCGTCGACGAAGTGAAGCGCCTCCTGGCCGCCTCCGGATTTTCGATTGTCAATGTCGACGCCACGCTCATCGCCGAGCGCCCGCGTCTTTCCGCACACCTCGAAGCGATGAAGAAAAACGTCGCCCGCCTGCTCGACGTCGAGCCGGACCAGGTGTCCATCAAGGTCAAAAGCACCGACACGCTCGGGGCCATCGGTCGTGGCGAGGGAATCGCCGCCCAGGTCCTGGCTTTGTTGGCGCGTTCATGAGCCGGTTTGAACGTCCGGCCTATTAAGTAAGGAATTTCGAATGCCCATAGTCTGTGGAATTCACCCCGTTCTCGAAGCCCTCGCCGCGGGTTCGCGCACCATCGAACGCGTGGTCGTGACCAAGGGGGTTCGCAACAAGCGGATCCTCGAGGTGATCAAGCGCGCCAGCGAGCGTGGCGTGCCCCTTCGCTTCGAACCGAGAGAGGCGCTCGACCGCGCCGCTGACGGCGAGAGGCATCAGGGTGTGCTCGCCATCGTGGCCGAGAAGGGGCTTTTGAGCCTCGAAGAACTTCAGAAGAGCGCGCGCACCCCTCCTCTCTTCATGCTTCTCGATGGCGTCGAGGATCCGCGCAATCTCGGCGCGATCATCCGCAGCGTGGACGCGGCGGGAGCCGATGGTGTGATCCTTCCGGACCGCCACACCGCCTCTCTTTCCGACGCCGCGTCCCGTACCGCCGCGGGCGCGCTCGAAAGCGTCAAGATCGCGCGCATTGGCAACGTCGTCCAGGCTCTCCAGACCCTGAAGTCCAAGGGCTTCTGGATCGTGGGCTTCGATGGCTCAGGCAAGGAGCGCTGGGACACCATCGACTACAAGCGGCCGATCGTGCTCGTGCTCGGCGGTGAAGGCAAGGGGATCCGGCGGCTGGTGAAGGAGAACTGCGATCACGTGGTCTCGCTGCCGGTGTTTGGCCAGGTTTCGTCACTGAACGTCTCCGTGGCCGCGGGCATCGCCCTCTATGAGGCCGTGCGTCAGCGCGGAACCGTGCCGACCCTCGCCCGCCCGATTCCGCCGCGGGCTCTCGTGGCCAAAAAGCCGGTGGTCATCGGACCCTCGCCCGAGGATCGCGAAGAGGATCCCGGCGCTCGCCGCCGCGCCCTCGCCATCGCCTCGCTCGCCGCCGCTCCCGAGCCCCCTTCCGCGGCGAAGTCTGCAGCCGCCTCGACCGCGACCTCCGCGCCGACGGAGAGCGCTGCTGCCAGGGCTCCCCTCGCCAGCGAAGCGGACGAAGTCGAGCCGAACGTTCCAGAGGCCTCCCTCGAACCGATCGAGCCCACCGACGACGGAGACTCAGAGGATGAGAGCCGGGCCGCGCGAGCCGCACGTGCGGCCGATGCCGATGATGACGACTCCGCCGACGAGGGTGAAGATGACGACGAGGAGTCCGACGAAGACGACCGCGACGATGACGGTGACGATGACGATGCTGACGACGAGGACGGTGATGGTGACGACGATCGGGACGACGACGAAGAAGAGGGCGAAGACGACGGCGATGACGACGGCGACGACGAAGAAGATGATGACGACGAAGAAGGGGACGATGAGGACGAAGACAAGGGCGACGAAGCCTCGGATCTAGCCGCGCCCTTCATGCCCGAAGACAACTCGGGCGGCGGCGAAGTCACCTGGGGCTCCGAGAAGGAACTCCACGCCCATCGTCCGCGCCGCGAGGGCGAGCGCCGTTTCGGCAACAACGGAGGCCGACGTTCCGGTCGTCCGAACGATCGCAAGAAAGGCCGCAAGGGTCCGGGTGGCGGACCCGGTCCCGCGGGGCCGAGGCCGCAGGGCCAGCGCCCGCCTGGCCAGGGTCAGGGACAGAACCAGCCGGGGCAGGGACAGAACCAGAACCAGCCGCAGAATCAGGACCCGAATCGCAATCAGAACCGCGACCGGAATCAGCAGCGTCGCGGGCCGGATCGCTCGCGCGAACAACGTCCGCCTCGTCCACAGAATGGTGACGGAGGCAGCGCGCCGGGCGAGCCGAGAGATGAGCGAATCGACCAGGGCCCGCCTCAAGAAGGTGGTGCGCCTCAGGATTCCGGGGCCTCGCAAAACGGCGGCGAGCGTCGTCCCGATCAGCCTCGTGATCCGAATCGGCCGCACGGTCGTGGCCGCAATCGCAGGCGTCGAGGAGGGCGTGGCCGCCACAACGGCGAGGGACGTCCGCCGGCTGATCCGAATGCGCCACAAGGTCCGCCGCGTGAAGGCGGTGAGCCGCGCGGTGATCGTGGTCCGCGGCCGCCCCAACCTCCACGCCCTCAGGGCGATGGCGCTCCGGGCGGTGCTGACGGGCGGCCGGAAGGTGATCGCGGTCCTCGGGAGGGCGGCGGCGGGAGTGAGCAGAGTCGCGCCGATCGCGAACGCCGTCGTCGTCGGCGACGTCGGCGCGGAGGGCGTGGTCCGGGCGGAGGCTCGGGCGGTCCTCAGGCTGGCGGCGGCTCGGGCGAAGGTGGTGGCGGTTCGAACGGCGGCTCCAACGGTGGTGGCGGTGGCGGCGGATCGAGCGACGGGGGCGGCTCGAACTCGGGCGGCGGATCCGGCGAGTAGGTCCCCTTCGGCCAAACGCCGGTCGCGGTGACCGGCCTTATCCTCGGCGTCCTCTATGCGTAGCTTTATCGTGGGCACGGCCGGGCACATCGACCACGGGAAGAGTTCCCTGGTCAAGGCCCTCACCGGGACGGATCCCGATCGCCTGAAAGAGGAGAAGGAGCGGGGGATCACCATCGACCTCGGCTTCGCCCACGCCTCCCTTTCGGACGAAGTGGTGGCCTCGTTCATCGATGTGCCGGGGCACGAGAAGTTCGTGCGCAACATGCTGGCCGGAGTGAGCGGAATCGACGCGGTTCTGCTGGTCATCGCCGCCAGCGAAGGCGTCATGCCGCAGACCCGGGAGCACTTCCACATCTGCCGGATGCTCGGGATCGAACGCGGGGTCATCGCTCTGACCAAGATCGACATGGCGGAGGCGCCGATGCGGGATCTCGCGGAGCAGGACGTACGCGATCTCGTGCGCGGGTCGTTCCTCGATGACGCGCCCGTTATTCGCGTCTCCGCGCGCAGCGGAGTCGGCCTCGACGAGCTGAAGGCGGCCCTTCTTTCCCTCGCGAACCAGACCGACGCGCGTTCCCACGCGGGCCTCTTCCGCCTCCCCATCGACCGTGTGTTCACCCTCAAGGGGTTCGGCACGGTGGTTACGGGGACGCTCACCAACGGGAAGGTGGAAGTGGGCGAGGAACTCGTGGTTCTGCCCGCGGGAAAGAAGGCGCGCGTGCGTGGGCTTCAGGTGCACGGGGACCAGGTGGGTATCGCGGCTGCGGGGCAGCGCACCGCGATGAACCTCGCCGGCGTCCTCGTCGAGGACCTGACTCGCGGTGATGTCCTCGTGCGCGAGGGGACCCTGCGCGAGACGCGTCTCGCCGATGTCGCGATCCAGCTCCTCGCCGATGCGTCACTCAAGTACGACGCGCGCGTGCGGGTTCACGCCGCGAGCGCCGAGGTTCTCGGGCGGGTGAAGTTCACCGAAGGAGAACTGGAGGGCGGCGCCACGGTCGCGCAGATTCGCTTCGAGTCGCCGGTGGTTCTGGGGCGAGGTGACCGGGTCGTGCTGCGAAGCTATTCGCCGGTCGCGACCATCGGAGGTGGCCGAGTGGTCGATCCCGCTCCGCGCGCCCGTCGCCGCGCCGAAATCGCGGCCCTTCAGATCGCGGCGCAGGAAAGCGACGTCCTTGCCCTCGCGCGTTTCCTTCGCGAAGCCGGCGCGCCTGGCCTGGACATCGCGGGCCTGGTCGGACGGCTGGCCGAGCCCGCGCCGCTGGTTCGCGCGCTTGTCGGCCGCGCGACGTCCGCGGTTCCGCTTCACAACACTCCCGACCATTTCATCGATGCCGACGTGCTGGCTGGGTTCGTGACCGCGGCTCTGGAGCGGATCCGACAGTCGCACGACAAGGATCCACTCGCCAAGGGCCTCTCGAAAGAGGAGCTTCGGCGTCGTGTCTTCGCAAAGGCGCACCCGGCGGTGTTCGATACCGTGATCGCGCGGTTGGTGGGCGCGGGGAAGGTCGAGGAGACGGCGGATCTGGTGGCCCTCAAGGCGCATCGCGTTCAGCTCTCCGGTCCCGAAGGCGCGGCGCGGGCCGCGATCGAGGTGGCGATGGCCGAAGCGGGTCTTTCGGGTCTCGCCCTGCAGAACCTCCACGTGCAGCTCCGGCAGGACCAGAAGGTCTGCGAGAACGCGGTGCGCGTGCTGGTCCAGGAGCGGGCGGCGGAGAGGCTGGGCGAGGGCCTGCTGGTCGGACGACTGGCCCTCGACACTTTCCGCACCGACGCACGAAATCGATTCAAGTCGGGTGCGAAGCTCGACGTCGCCGAAGTAAAGGAGTTGACCGGTCTCTCGCGAAAGTACGTGATCCCGCTGCTCGAGTGGCTGGATCGGGAGCGCGTGACCCGGCGTGTGGGTGCGGAAAGGATCGTGTTGTGAAAAAGCCTGCGCCTGCGGCGAAAGACCAACGCGTCGTCCTGCTTGACGTTGGGGGTCGTCAGGTCAGCATCAGCCTTCACGGGCAGGGGGAGTGCGCGGTGATCCTCGCGCCAGGTGCGGGTGGCACGCGTCACACTCCGCAGCTCCTGAGCGTCGCCGCGTTTCTCGATCCGAAACGATTCACTACCATCCTCCTCAACTTTCCCTACCAGGAAGCGAGGCGGAAGTTCCCCGACAAGGGCGAAGTGTGCGAGGAGACGTTCGGCGTCGTCGCCGGTCACGCGCGCACCGTGCTTGGCGCGTCGAAAGTGTTCCTCGGTGGCCGGTCGATGGGCGGCCGCATGGCCTCGCAAGCCGTGGCGCATGGCCTGGCCTGCGACGGTCTCGCCTTTCTCGCCTACCCCCTCCACCCTCCGGGCCAGGAGGAAAAGTTGCGCGACGCCCACCTTGGGGCGATTCGCGCGCCGATGTTGTTCCTCCAGGGCACGCGCGACGAGTTCGCCCGTCTGGACCTCCTGAAGGCTACGGTCGAGCGCCTCGGTCCGATCGCCCAACTCGCGCTGTTCGACGACGCGGACCATTCCTTCAAGACCCCGAGGGGAGCAGCGTCAAGCTCGAAGCAAACCGAGGCGGCTGTCTTCGCCCGCCTCGGAGAGTGGCTGGACAACCGCGCCTAGCTGCCGAAGCGCATGACGGGGATCATGCACACTTTGCGCGTCCCCCTTCACACTCCCCCCTGGCAATGACGCCAGAGGAGGAAGCATGAAGAGACTGTGGATCGCACTCGCAGCCGTGATGGTGTTCTCGTTCGGAGTGCTCGGCTGGATCGGCTCCCGCATCTATCAGGAGATGCCGCCGCTCCCGGATAAGATCGCCGGAACGGACGGTTCGGTTCTCGCGGGGAGCGGCGACGTCGGCCGCGGCCAGAACGTCTGGCAGACCATGGGCGGCATGCAGGTGGGCTCGGTCTGGGGCCACGGCAGCTACCTCGCCCCCGACTGGACCGCCGACTGGCTCCACGGGGAGGCTGTCTTCATGCTCGACGAGTGGGCGAAGGCCGAGTTCGGCGGCGCCACCTACGACACTCTGTCCTTCGAGGACCGGGCGCGGCTGCGCGGACGCCTGGAAGTCACGATGCGGACGAACACCTTCGATCCCGCGACCCGCACCATCACCATCGATCCCATGCGGGCCCGGGCCTTCGAGCACTCCGTCGCCCGCTTCGGTGAAGTGTTCATCAAGGGCAACGCGCGCTACGCCATCCCCGCGGGCTCGATCCGCAGCGAGGACCGCATGCGAGACATGGCCGCCTTCTTCTTCTGGACCTCGTGGTCCGCGGCCACCGCCCGTCCCGGCCAGACCATCTCCTACACCAACAACTGGCCGCATGAGCCGCTCGTGGGCAACCGGCCCACCGGCGACAGCGTCATGTGGACGGGAGTGAGCATCCTGATGCTGCTCGCCGGGATTTGCGCCATGATCTGGTGGCGGGCGGCCCAGCCCGTCGAGCCCATCGAACCGGCTCCGGACCAGGATCCCCTCGGCGGTTGGCAATCCACCCCGTCGCAACTCGCCACCCTAAAGTACTTCTGGGTCGTCGCGGCATTGATCCTCGTCCAGATCGGCGTGGGCGTGCTCACCGCGCACTACGGAGTGGAAGGCGATGGCTTCTTCGGCTTCGACATCGCATCGATCCTCCCCTATGCGGTCGTGCGCACGTGGCACGTCCAGCTCGGTATCTTCTGGATCGCCACCGCGTGGCTCGCCGCCGGCCTCTACATCGGGCCTCTCGTCTCCGGCAAGGAACCGAGATTTCAGAAACTCGGCGTCAACATTCTCTTCGGCGCGCTTCTGCTGATCGTGGTGGGTTCGCTCGCCGGCGAGTGGATGAGCGTGAAGAACAAGCTCACCGACACCCAGGCCTTCTACTTCGGCCATCAGGGCTACGAATACGTTGAACTCGGCCGCGTGTTCCAGGCCGCGCTCTTCGCCGGCCTGCTGATCTGGCTCGTCCTCGTCGTCCGCTCCGTGGCATCAGCCCTGCGCCAGGACAACAGCCAGCGTCCTCTGCTCTGGCTCTTCGTGCTCTCGAGCGCCGCCATCGGTCTCTTCTACGGAGCGGGCCTCAACTGGGGCCAGCACAGCCATCTCTCGATCGTCGAGTACTGGCGCTGGTGGGTGGTCCATCTCTGGGTCGAAGGCTTCTTCGAGGTGTTCGCGACCACGGTCATCGCGTTCTTCTTCGCGCGACTGCAACTGGTCAGCCCCATCCTCGCCGCCAAGGCCGCCATCCTCTCCGCCACCATCTATCTGGCCGGCGGCATCATCGGCACCTGCCATCACCTGTACTTCTCCGGCACTCCCGTGGTGGCCCTCGCCTGGGGCTCGGTGTTCAGCGCGCTGGAAGTGGTCCCCCTCGTCATGGTGGCCTACGCGGCCATAGACGACCTCCGCCGCGGCAACGCCACCATCTGGACCCGGCAGTATCGCTGGCCGATCTACTACTTCGTGGCCACGGCCTTCTGGAACATGGTGGGCGCCGGGCTCCTCGGCTTCATGATCAACCCGCCCATCGCGCTCTACTACATGCAGGGTCTCAACACCACACCGCTGCACGGCCACGCGGCGCTCTTCGGGGTCTATGGAATGCTGGGCATCGGCCTGATGCTGACCTGCCTGCGCGCCATGACGCCCGGCGTGGTGTGGAGCGACAGATGGATGGGGATCACGTTCTGGTTGATGAACGTGGGCCTTGCCGCGATGTGCTTCCTGAGCTTGCTTCCCGTGGGCCTGCTCCAGACGTGGGCAAGTGTGGAAAACGGATATTGGTACGCGCGCAGCAGCGCGTTCCTCGATACGCCCCTCATGCAGACCCTGCGCTGGATGCGCGCCCCGGGCGACATCCTCTTCGCACTCGGCGCGGTGTCCCTGGTGGTGTTTGTGTACAGCGTGAGGCCGAAGCGGCCGGCCGCGCAGTAGCTGCTCGGCGTTCTTTGGTGGTCTCGGCGAGCGTCAGCGGCCGTTCAGCAGACGCATCGCCGCGACCACCATCGCTTCCGTCCCGGTCTTGATCGCCGGCTCTGGTTCGATCTTGAAGAAGGGCGAATGATGGGACGGTGCGGTGGCGAGATCCTTCTCGGGCGTCCCGCCCACGGAGAAATAGACGCCCTTGACCCCGGACTCGGGGGTCACGAAATAGGCGAAGTCCTCAGCCCCCATGCCTTCCGGCGGCGGAGCGATGATGCGGTCGGCCCCGAAGTGCCGCGTGAACGCGTTCCTCACGATGTCGACGCTGGGCGCATGATTCACGGTCGGCGGCGTCGACTCCGTCCTGGAGCGGATAACCTGCGGCATCAGCTTCTCTGGCACCCCCATCGAAACGGCGACGCCCCTGGCCACGCGATCGATGCCGTCCAACAGCTGCAGGCGGACCGCGGGGTCGTTCGAGCGCACGGTCAGCTGCATATCGACCCGGTCGCCGATGATGTTGTGCTTCGACCCGCCACGGATCGAGCCGACGGTGATGACGCCGGGCTGGAGCGGATCGATCGACCGAGAGACCACCGACTGCAGCGAAACAACGATCTGCGCGGCGACCAGTACCGGATCGATGCCCTTGTTCGGCGACGCCCCGTGCGTGCCGACTCCCCGCACGACGATGTCGACGCTGTCGGAACTCGAACCCGCGAGCAGCGGAACCTCGATCTTGCCCGAAGGCCGGTCGGCCGCGACGTGGAAGGCGAGCGCGTATTCGGGTTTGGGGAAGCGGGTGTAGAGGCCGTCGTTCATCATGTCGCGGGCGCCGGAAATGCGTTCCTCGGCCGGTTGTGCGATGAGCACGAGCGTTCCCTTCCACTGACCCTTGCGCGCGGCCAGTGCCCGCGCTGTCCCCACGAGCGCGGTGATGTGGGTGTCGTGACCGCAGGCGTGCATCACCGGCTTCACTACGCCGTCGATGTCCTCCTGCGTCACCGTCGCGGCGTTGGTGAGGCCGGAGTCCTCCTTGATCGGAAGGCCGTCCATGTCGGCCCGGACCATCACCGTCGGCCCCGCGCCGTTCTTCATCACCGCGACAACACCGGTGCCGCCGACCTTCTCGGTCACCTCAAAGCCAAGCGCCCGGATCTCCTTCGCGAGCCGCTCGGCGGTCTTGAATTCGCGATGCGAAAGCTCGGGGTTGCGATGGAAGTGATCGAAGAGCGAGGCGAGGTTCGCCTTGTAGTCCGCCTCGATCTCGGCGCGGAGATCGCCTTGCGCGATAGCCGGCGTCGCCAGCGCGAGCAGGGCCGAGGAAATGGCGGCGAGAAGAGCGTGCCTGGTCATGAAGATCTCCCGGGGGTTCGCAGCGACGTGCGGGAAGGGGGGGAGGAGCCTGGCCGAAGTGCGGTAGCGCCCTCGGCGTGTTTTCTACGCTTCGTCGGCCGGCCGGGTGACATGCACCGGCGGCTTGAGAGCCAGCGACATCAGGACGTGCCCGCTGTCCACGATGCCGGCGCGTCCATAGACGCTGAGCGCCTCCGTATTGTCGGGCCCGGTCTCGACCAGAAGCGCGCGAACGCCCCGCCGCGCCGCCTCGGCCTTCACGGCCGCAAGCGCCAGAGCGGCAAGACCGCGCCGCCTTGAACGCCTTCGAGACGAAGAGGTCATCGACAAAGCCGCGGAGCCCGCCGAACTCCATGCTGAAGGCGACGGTGAGCACCACGAAACCGGCCGGCTGTCCGTCCGACTCGATCAGCCATACCTGACCCGCCTCGGGAGCGGAGAGCAGGGAGGTGAAGGTCCGCTCCGCCGCCTCTTTGGAAAGCGAGAAGTCGGCCTCGGCGTAGAAGTCCATCATCAGCGCCGCCAAGGCCGCAACGTCGCCCGGCCCCGCCGCCTTTGCCTGACTCACTGGAGCGCTCACGCTGGATGCCCTTTCGACGCGTCGGCGGCTCTCCGGAATCCGTAGATCCCTCCACTGACGAGCCCCACGATCGAAGCGGCGAAGGGAATCACGACCACGAAGGCGATCCCGACCGCAGTCGTGAACGTGGCGCTCGTGGTCGGAAGGGAAGGCTCCACCGCGACGAGCGTGGCTCGTGCAATGCCATAGAGAAGATTGGCCGCGAGGAACCCGAACGAAGACCACCCGAAGACGCTCACGAGCATGGGCCGGTGCGGCTTGAGGTTCTCCACCAGGCTCGCCAGGCCGATCGCGCAGAGACAAAGGGCGACGTAGAGCAGGAACGCGGGGAGGATCAGGAAGTAGGCCATCGAGGTGACTGAACTGTGTCTTCGATACGGTATCAGCAGAACCGCGGGATACAAATCGATCGACCGCCTCCTCCAGGAAGGGTCGAGAGGCTTCGGCGACCACTCCCGGGCGCCATCGTGAAGGAGGCCGACTCGGGGCTTAAGGCCTCGGATCTGGCAAGGAAGCACGGAGTTTCCGAGCACACGAGTCTTCCGCGTTCTGGTCGTTCTGGATGAGGAACGTGCAGATCCACTACGCGTCCGACGCCCCCCCGGAGGTGGCGCTGGACGCGGCCACCTTCCCCCCTGGAGTGGCCCCAAGGCCGCCACGGCCTGTACGCGATGATGCGAATGGACTGGCAAACCGTTCTTGTTTCACTTACGCTCTCGCCGGAATCTCAGGGCGCGCCCACTCGCGCGCGTTAACCAAATTCAATGAGGCAACGACGCTAGATGGCAGGAGCCAATACCCTCAAGAGGATGGAGCCTCGGGAGTTGGCAGTAAGGGTTGCCCTCGTTTCGATCTCACTGGTGTTTTCGATCACGGTCGGGGAGATCTTCCTTGCCAAGTCCCCGCGCTACAGGGAATTCGCTCGACCGTACAGGGAGCGACTCGTCGATTCCAACATAAACGGCGAACCGTATCTTGAAACCGGCAAAAACAGCCCCTACACCACGCGAAAATCCTATCAGGGAGGGTGGTCAGGAGACGTTCGCAGTACGATCACCACGAACCCTCAGGGGTTTCGGACCACGCCCGCCCTTCGAACCCATGTGGTCGCGAGAGCGGATGTCCTGTGCATGGGTGACTCTTTTACGTTCGGTTACTTGTTGGATGATACCGAAACTTGGCCAGCGGCACTCGGTTCTCTTTACGCTGATCGTGCCCTGACGGTGGTGAACGCTGGATATACGGGTGGATTCTCATTCGATGGCGCGGCTCTCCATTACCGGCGAGTCCTCGCCCAGCTGGGAGCTAGTACGGTGATATATGCGGTGTTTCCGGACAACGACATTTCCGACCTAGGCAATTGGTCTAGCCCTTCCATTACTGACGCTCTAACTATTCGCACTACCAACCAACGTCTTAGTGAACAGGCTTGGCGATGGCCGCTCCTCCGGGAGAGTCGTCTCTTCGTCGGTCTCAGCATTCTGTTGCAGCGTCAGGTGTATGGCAGGGAGTTCGAGATGGCGGAGGCACTGAGGTGGCCTCACGCCGACCTCGCCATTCAAGACCTGGCAGCCTCCACGAGTGCCGAAGGAGCGCGTCTTATCTTTCTCTTCCTTCGCGAGCCCAACGAAGACTTCGTCAACTTTTGGGGGACGGATGGATGGAAAGTGTATCGAGATGGCAACATCTCGATCCTTAAGGCAATCCTGACGCAGCGGGGCGTCGAATGGCACGACGACCAAGATCTCTTGGAGGGACTGCACGAGGGCCTCAGGACCCGTCGCATGCCCTCGCTCCCCAAAGAAATCTCTCGCTCGGTCAACCGAATAGCCGAAAAGAAAGACTGGGACTGGAGAAAGGTGCTGGCGGCAAGAGACGGCATCCACTATTCTGCTCTGACAAACCTATACGTCGCGGCCTGGATCCAGGGCTTGATCGACTTGCCGGACCAACCGCGTCGGCAAGCTGTGGCACCACTTGATCGAAGCTCTTTGAAGCCGTGACAGGAGGAGATCCTTGATCTCAGAGTATCGGGGAGCGACTCGCACCTCAACGCCCGGGTAACCAAGTACGCCCCGACTCGTCACAACGCGCCGCCAGGGTTACGCCCGAAGGGTCTTGCGCCCACGATCGGAGGCCGGATCCGAGCCAAGGAAGGAGATGTCGAACATCCTAGTGCCGGTCTAACACAGCGTTTAGCGGCGAGGCGAGACTCTAACGATTGCTCCGCGGAGGCAGGGCACACCAACTCGCCTCGTCCGTTCCAACGCGCTGTTGTGCAGCCCGGTCATTGGGGCGACTGTTCTCTCGGCTGCGGGCGGCAGAACGGCCATGCGCCAAGTACCAGCAATAGGCCACCTGCAATCACGAATATGAGCGTCACAGCTAGTCCGAGCAGGAAATGGGGCAAGGTGTAAGGGACGCCCTCGAACAACAATCCGTAGACAACTCTCATGGCGAACAGGGCGACAAATGCAAAGACGGGGAACAATGCGGACAGGATGCGCTCAACGACAGAACCCTTCATTCGGAGAGACAAATATGCGGCGAGGGCGCCGAGGAATGGCAACGCTAGATATGGGATGCTAATGAACCAGAATCTGTCGTTGAGAAAAGGCAATAGGCTGAGCACGAAATAGAAGCCAAAAAACAACAGGCAGGACGCTGCTCCAGGCAACCAAACCTTCAGAAGCCGGTCGGTCATCTACCGGACCCCTCGCGCACCGTTCGGCCTGCACAACACTCGCGTTCACCTGCAAAGCGCGCCTCAACGACTGGCCCCCGGCGAACGAAGCGGGCCACACCTCCGCGCCCTGTCTGGTGCAAGCCCTTGTTGGGCGGCACCCTAGGCCTTCGCAGGAACAAATGTAGTCTTGCCACGCAGCCGAACTCCAATTCCGCGATCCGATCTTTGCACAGCCAGGCCAGGTACGGACACCTCTTCGTGCGCGAAGAAACATGGACCCGGGCCACCGTCCAACGTGCCAATCGCGATGTGCCCCTTAGAAACTTCCACGTGCCAATCCGACGCGCATTTCGGACATGTGAAGAGGAGCCACTTCTGACTTGGCCATGACACTTCACAAGCAGCAACGATGTTCGGCACAGGATGGCTCTCGCCGCACGACCGACAATGGAGTCCCTGAACCCGGCTCATACTGCTCGACATACGCCCGATTCCGTGACAGGTGTTCCCAGCTTCGTGCCCGCCCAACACCCGGCTTCACCTGCAGGGCGCGCCTCAATGACCGGCCTCATCGAACGAACGGCCACACCTCCGCGCCCTGTCTGGTGCAACGCGTTGTTGTACGTCACGCTGGTTGTGCCCGACCGCCCGAGCCAGATCATGTTGCTAGTCGGAAGACTACTTGAAAGGCAACAAGCACTATGGCCCAGAAGGCGAGAAGTGCGACGAGGAACAGGCTCCTCTTCCAAAGTGGGTCGCTTTTCTTATCCCACGCGCATAGTCGTTCGCCAAGACCTTCGCCGGCCCAGTAGAGCGCGCCGAATGCCAACACGGCACCAAGCCATGCGAGGCCAGACCTGGCGCCACGGGTGACGGGGAGACCAGAACAAGCATCGACGCCGAAGCCCACGGCGAGTAGCAGGAGGAGCCACCGCACCACCACTCGCGACATGGGCTCACTCTTGGTTGGTGGAGCCTCGAAGACGGGACTATTGGTTTCCATGCCGAAGGATTCAGGCGGCGGCATCCTCACTGCACGTACAACACCGGCCTTCACCTGCAAGGCGCCCCTCAACGATTGCCCGCGAAGCGGGCACACCTTCGCGCCTTGTCTGGTGCAAGGCCTTGTTGGACGGCCGCCTGGGACCAATCTGGGTCACACGATGACTCGATCAAGGTAGGTGATTGCCAGAATTGCCAGGACGAGGGTGAGGATGATGCCTACTAGGCGAAGGGCGCGCTTCACGAGGGGATCGGTGACCCGGTCGGTTTCGCTTAACCAAATGTAGGCCGGCACCGCGATGAGGTAGACAACCCCAAAGGCAAAGAATCTCTGAACCCATGTCGTGGGGTGGGCAGTGGCATCTGCCTCAAGCCTCTCACGCCACCGCCCGCTTCTGGTTGCGAGGAGGAGCAGGCCAGCGGCAGCGCCTGCCATGAGGGGAAAGTGTTTTCCGAGGCGTTCCGATCGCGTCACAGGTCGTCCTCGGAAGCAGTTCCAAGGCCCGTCCAACACCCGGCTTCACCTGCAAGGCGCGCCTCAACGACCGGCCGCCGGGGAACGAAGACGGCCGCACCTCCGCGCCTTGTCTGGTGCAAGCCGTTGTTCGACGGCAGCCTCATTGGACCTCTCCTGACGCCATTCGAAGATCCCGACCACAGGAGCGACAGCTGTGACCATCAAGGCGTAGCCAACCACGACAGGCTGGACAGTTTGCTTGCCAGACAAGGCACAGGAAGGCCAGCGGAATGCCTACGATGCCCAACCAGCCGAGGAGTTCGCCCAATTCTGGCGCAACGAGGGGCTGGAGAATCCCGTTTCTATTGAACCCAATGAGGCAGATCCACCACGGAATCCAGATGATGCCGGATATGCGCTTCCTGCGCTGAAGGGTTTGCCGCACGCGGCGCTCAAAATCAGGGGCAATTGTTGGGGCCGTCATTGGTAACCACCACTGCCCGTCGAACACCCGGGTTCACCTGCAGGGCGCGCCTCAACGACTGGCCCCGACGAACGGATGGCCACACCTCCGCGCTCTGTCTGGTGCAACCCGTTGTTCGACAGCACGGTCATTGGGCCCGTTTGCCGACCCTATTGCCAAAGTCCGCCTCGGAGAGGTTGAAGAAGTCGGTCACGATCTCTGCGACCTTCTCACGACTATCGAGGTCGAACTCCACTCGGCCCGTCTTGCCGAACAGTCGACCTTTCCAGTCTGGAACCAGGGAAGGTAGTTCGATTGTGCAAGAAATGTGATTGGGCGCGTGGACGCACAGTTCAACGAACTCATTGTCTCCTCGCGAGAACCCAAACATGGTCTCGCTGAGCGCCTTCTCTCCTGACTCATAGAAGGAGCGCAGGCCGCGCAGGCGTTTGTCGAGAGAAGCGAGCGCTTCCGCCAGGGTCACACGGCCATACTCAACCGTCTTGAGGTCTTCGGTCATGCCGTACGCAGTCGCCGTCATTGGCTCGCTCTCGGTGTGCCTGTCGAACACCGCATTGAGCCGCGAGCAGTCGACGGAAGGCTGCTGCTCGCCGGTTCCAATGCGTTGTTCTGCGGGTGCTTGTTGCTCACAACACCTCGGACGTCCCAGGTTTCCGATTGATCCGGGCACTACCCAGCCAAAAGCATGCTGTTGCTGCCAAGAGAAGGCCGGTGATGCCGCGCATGACCACGGCGACCACAATGAAGGCCGGGGCAAGCAAGGTCGGAGCTCGCTGTGAAAGACAAACCAGGAACATCCCGGCGAGACAGATGGGCCAGAGCAGCCCGATGCTCCCGTGGGCCAGCCCAAACGGACTAAACATGGTTCTGTCGAAAGTCCGCGCCACCCATCCGACCAAGCCAAGGCTACCCACGAAGCCGCCGGCCCAGCGAAGGGTCTGGCTGATAGTGAGTCTGGTTTCAGGCGTCAATAGAGTGCCCACCTTGAATCCGTAGAACACTCGCGTTCACCTGCAGGGCGCGCCTCAACGACCGGCCGACTGCAGAGGGAAACGGCCGCACCTCCGCGCCCTGTCTGGTGCAACGCGTTGTTGTACGGCCCGCCTGTTTGGGGCACCACTCGCATCCTAGGCATTTCGATACTGCCGCAATCCTAGACTGGTGATCAACCGGGGCGTCAGCGTGACGACCGTGACCAGCTTCTCGATCCCACTGTATGTGAGTGCGACACAGGAGGCGAAGCCGTTTAGCGCCGCAACGGCCGCCAGAAGCACGTTGATGTAGTAGATGCCCGACACAAACCGCGCTCTCGACGAGTAAGACGCCACATAGAGGGCGCCCAGGTTGAGCCCGGGATACATCAACCAAGGGAGCGTGGAGTAGTCCGGTCCAGTTGCCGGCGGGCCATAGGGCCTCAATGGGTGAGCAGTGACCCAAACCAGCAGCGCTGCAACTGCGCCGTTGATGAGAACAACACCCGTGGCGCCGAGGATTCTGCCCAGTGATCTCGATGTTGACCGACGCTCGGTCATGCCAGGCCCGTACAACACCCGGCTTCACCTGCAAGGCGCGCCTCAACGACCGGCCGTCGGCAGAGGGAAACGGCCGCACCTCCGCGCCTTGTCTGGTGCAAGCCGTTGTTATCCTGCCGGCGGTGATGCCTCACGACCGTGGGTCCTCCGGTCGGCAATCCAAGGGTGCCGGGCGACGGCCTCCTCCCCACTGAGCTACGGAGCGTAGCTTGCGCACACCTGTGGCAACACCTGTGATTCCCATCTCCTCGGTTGCGCTCAGGTTGCGCACTTGGAGAGTCTCCTTGGGCAGAAACTCTCGAGGCGGCATTCCAGGGGGTGGCACCTCTTGCCGGAAACCGGGTGGAAGAGAGCCATAGGGCACGGCACCAAGCAGCGAGGTGTTGTCCGGCGCGACAATGCGCCACAAGATCTCGTTCTCCATGGTGCACACGATTATCGCTTTCAACGGGGTGCCGTCAGTGACTTGATTCACATTGTCTGACACCGAGGGCCACCAATTCTCCTTCACGAGCCAGCCGCCCAACACGACCACTACGCCAAGAACTAGGGCACCGATCCTCTGCCGCACCTTCATGCCACGAGGT
>CAZBTT010000042.1:0-17787 GCA_964494295.1 uncultured Acidobacteriota bacterium | reverse complement strand
CACCGACGCTCGAAACGAGGGCCGGACTGATCCGCGGCACCGTGGGCTACATGGCCCCCGAGCAGGTGCGCGGCCAGGCCGTGGATGCGCGGGCCGATGTCTTCGCCTTCGGTGTGATGCTGCACGAGATGTTGCTCGGGCAAAGGCCCTTCGACCGCGACACCCCCGCCGAGACGCTCGCCGCGGTGCTCCGCGACGATGTGCCGCCGTACGACCCGGCGCGCGTTCCCCCATCCCTCGCCCAACTCCTGACTCGATGTTTGGCCAAGGACCGTGAGATGCGATTCGCGTCGGCCCAGGAGATTCTTCGGGGCATCGACGAGATCGAGACCCCCGGGATGGAATCCGCCCCAGCAAGATGGACGCGGCGCGCTGCGATCACGGCCGTGGCAGCGGTAGCGATAGCGACGTTGCGCTCTGCGGCCAGGCCTTTCGCCATGAGGAAGCGGCCCGTCGATCTCGTCATCCCCGTGGGCCGGTTCCCCGCCGATCTGGTCTCCGGAGGCGGCTCTCTCTGGGTCGCCAACCGCGAGTCGAACAGCCTCACTCGGATCCGCGCCAGCGACGGAAGGGTGACCGGGACATTCCCCGTCGGCGACTGGCCGATGGCCCTCGCGTGGGACGGAAACTTCGTCTGGGTCTCGAACCACAAATGGCTGCCCGGCGATTACTCCACCGTGATGAAGGTCGACCCGACGGATGGTCGTGTCGTCGGGACCTACCGCGTTCCCGGGCAGCCGATGTACATCGTGGCGGACGCCCGTTTCCTCTGGGTCGCTGAGACCTGGCCCACGTACATGCTGCGCAAGCTCCGCCTCGCGGACGGCACGGAAGTCGCCGCGTTCACCGCAGGGGGGGCGCCACGACAGGCGGCGACCGACGGCGAAAGCGTGTGGGTCGCCAACGGTCCCATCCAGTCCGTCACGAAGCTGCGTGCGAGCGATGGCAAGGTCCTGGCGGCACGGAGCGTGACGGGCGCGCCGAATGCGGTCCAGCGAGTCGGAGAATTCGTGTGGGTGAACGACAACGCGACCTCGGCGGCCGTGCTGAAACTCAGAGCCGATGATCTCACTGTGGTGGCGCGGTTCGTGGTTCCTGGAAGCCTCGCGCAGACGGTGTCGGAGCGATGGTTCTTCATCGGCGAGCCCGGACACGTCGTCCAGCGAAGGACTCACGATGGCAGCGCGGTCGCCACGTGGGCGGGAGGTCCCAAGCCAACCGCGATCACTTTCGACGGAGCGAACCTGTGGACCGCCGATGCCGAAACGAACTCGGTCTCGATGATCTCCGGCCGACGCCTGTCCGACGCGGACCGGGGGTAACCACGGCGCCAGCCGTTCGCGCATCCACGGCGCGCCGGGACACTCAGCACTCCGTGACGTCCTCTTCAAGAATTTGATGGGGGCGTCTCTTTCGGCTGCGGCTTCGGAAATCGGACGCATCGGTTCCGTCTCTCTGTCATAGGCCCTTGAGCGGCTGTGGCCCTACCGAAGGAGCGAGCGGTGAAATCAGATCCTGGTTGCAAATGGCGCGGTGGGCCTCGTATCGCAAGGGCTGGGGCCATGATGGCTGCGCCATACCTCCAGCGGATCGCGGCTGTCCTCATCGGCGTCTTCCTCGCGGGCGAGTCAGCGGCCCAGTCCTGGACCGTCGGGCACTTCGCCGGAGTCGACTCCGTCTCCGAATACGCCAATGGCACGGGAACCGCCGCCCGGTTTCTGTTTCCGCGGGGCATCGCCGCCGATGCCGCGGGCAACATCTTCGTGGCTGATTCGGGCAATCACACGATTCGCAAGATCACGCCGGCGGGTGTCGTCACCTTGTTTGCGGGCTTTCCTCAGGTTTCGGGTAGCACGGAAGGAACGGGGACGAACGCTCGCTTCAGCTTTCCGTTGTCCCTTGTGGTCGACGCTGCGGGAAATCTCTACGTGGGCGATTCCAATCGAAAGGTCCGCAAGATCACCCCGAGCGGAGTCGTTTCGACGCTTGCTGGCTCCGGAAGCTCCGGCAACGTGGACGCGCTGGGCGCCGCGGCGTCATTTGGCACCGTTGAGGGGCTGGCCATCGGGCCTTCAGGCGACATTTTTGTGGCCGACAGCGGGAACCACACCATTCGGAAGGTAACCGCAGCCGGGGCGGTGACGACGCTGGCGGGATCACCAGGGCTGGCCGGCTCGGCGGACGGCGTGGGTGCGGCGGCGCGCTTCAACACTCCCTTGGGCGTGGCCGTCGACATGGCCGGAGCTGTCTATGTGGCGGACCGGGGCCACACGATCCGGAAGGTGCTGCCGGACGGAACGGTGAGCACGGTAGCCGGCCTTGCCGGGGCGACTGGATTCGTAAACGGGACGGGCAGTGCGGCGCGATTCAACGGGCCCTCGGGCATCGAAATTGAAGCCAGCGGCGATCTGCTGGTCAGCGACTTTTCAAGCCAAGTGGTCCGACGCGTCACCCCCGCGGGCGTCGTCACCACCTTTGCCGGTGCGGGAGGCTATGGGCACAGGGATGGGCCGGGTAGCACTGCGTACTTCAGGTATCCGTCGGACTTGGCCGTCCTGCCGTCGGGAGACGTCTTCGTGGCCGACGGGGACAACATGAGCATCCGACGAATCACCACGGCAGCGGTAGTGACCACGTTCGCGGGGTTCCCGGGAGACCGAGGAATCCAGGCGGTGGGTCCGCTCTCCAGCGCCCGTTTCTTCCGTCCGGGTGGAGTGGTGGCGGACTCGACCGGCGATGTCTTTGTGACCGGATATTCCTCCGTGGTTACCAAGATCTCGGGTGGGGTCGCCTCGCTCTTCGCCGGCCAGACCAACGTCTGCGGGTCTGCCAATGGGACGGGAGCCGCCGCTTCATTTTGTTTCCCCTCCGATATCGCGCGCAACGCCACGTCGGGAGACCTGTTTGTAACCGATGCGAGCGGCGCAACCGTACGGAAGATCACCACGGCGGGGGTGGTCACTACCGTCGCAGGTTCCCCGTTTGCTTCAGGCACGGCCGACGGCACGGGCAGCGCCGCGAGATTCGGCACATTCATGGAGGGCCTCGATGTCGACAACGCCGGAAACATCTACGTCGCGGATACGACCAGCCACACGATCCGAAAGGTCACACCCGCAGGAGTCGTGACGACCATCGCGGGGCTGGCCGGTTCTTCGGGCTCGGCCGACGGCCTCGGCGCGGCGGCGCGATTCAACAATCCACGAGACGTCGCCGCTGACTCTTCAGGCAATGTCTTCGTTGCCGATGCGGCCAATTGCACGATTCGCAAGATAAATCCAGGAGGCACGGTCACGACACATGCGGGTGCTGCCGGCTCGTGCTCCGCAACGGACGGAACGGGGAGCGCTGCCCGCTTTGGGAATCCCTACAAACTGACCATCGACAGCGGCGGTAATCTGATCGTGGCCGAGGGCTTCAGACTTCGAATGGTCACACCTGCGGGTGTGGTGACCACGCTTGCCGGAAGCGGCAGCACCGGATACGCCAATGGCTCCGGCTCTGCGGCTCGGTTCTTCTGGATGAGCGGAATCGCCACCCTTCCATCAGGCGCGCTGATTCTCACCGACCGCGAGAACGACAAGATTCGCATAGCGCAGCCGGTGCTCACGGACCTCGCCACCATCACCCCGTTGGTACAAGGACTTGGATCTCCCGCGCAACTGGGGGTTTCTCCCTTGACCGCAACCACGTTCAACTGGGCCGTTTTGATCGCACCCACCGGGAGCGCGGCTGCCCTATCCAGCACGGCAGTCTCAAATCCCACGTTTACCTGCGACCTGCCCGGCCTCTACCGGTTTGCTTTGACCGCAAGCACAGCCAGCGCCAGCCGGATCTCCACCGTCGATCTGACCTGCATCCCCTCCACCCTCTCGGTCTCTGACTACACACTCTTTGAGGGCAACTCCGGCTCGACCAACGCGGCGTTCACCGTGAATCTGTCCGCTCCGAGTCCGGTTTCGGTCTCGGTGATGGCGGCCACCGCAAACGGGGCGGCGCTTTCGGGGAGCGACTACACCGCGGTCGGCCTGACTCTCGTCACCTTCGCGCCCGGGGAGACCAGCAAGACGTTCAACGTTCCGGTCACCGGCGACGGGACGGTGGAGCCGGGAGAAACCTTCATGGTCAACCTGACCTCTCCGTCGGGCGCCACCATCGCCGATGGTCAAGGAATTGGGGCCATTCGGAACGACGATGGGATCCTGACTCTCGGCGACTCGGTCACGGTGGGCAACTTCGCCGGGTTCAACTCTTCAAATGAGTACGCCGACGGCGTGGGGACGGCCGCAAGGTTCCTGCGCCCCGGCTACGCCGCTTTCGACAGCGCCGGCAATCTCTTCGTCTCCGACTGGAGCAACCAGACGATTCGGAAAATCACGCCTGCTGGGGTCGTCACAACCTTCGCCGGGCAGCCGCAAGTTCAAGGGTCCGTCGATGGGCCCGCAGGTTCTGCCCTCTTCTCGTCTCCTCGGGGTCTGGTGTTCGATGCCTCCGGCAACCTATTCGTGGGCGAGAACTTCCGGATTCGAAAGATCACTCCGGCCGGTGTGGTGTCGACGTTCGCCGGTGGGACTTCTTCCGGGAGTGCGGATGGCGTCGGTACGGCGGCGAGATTCGGGAGTATCTACGGACTGACAATCGATCCCGGGACCGCAGTCCTCTACGCAACCGACCAGACCAACCACACGATTCGCCGGATCACGGCCGCAGGAGTTGTGACGACACTCGCTGGGTCACCCGGCGTCCTTGGCTCCGCCGACGGGGCCGGGACGGCGGCGCGGTTCCGCTCGCCCGAAGGCATCGTCTCCGATGGCTCCGGAAATCTCTCGGTGAGCGACACGGGCAACCACACCATTCGAAAGGTCGACCCCGCCGGCGTCGTCACTACGTTCGCGGGTCTCGCCGGCACCTCCGGCTCCACCAATGCGACCGGTTCGTCCGCCCGCTTCACCTCTCCGCGAGGGCTGACCCTACTCGCCGGCGACCTTTACGTCGCAGAGTCATCGAGGATTCGGAAGATCACACCGGCGGCTGTGGCCACAACCCTCACCGGTGGGAGCTACGGTCATCGCGACGGTTCAAGTGCGACCGCGCGCCTTCGTTTCCCGCGGGGGATTGTTGCAAGCCCGGGGTCAGAGCTCTTGGTGGTCGACGACGACAGTTCCGCCATTCGAACGGTGACGCTCGCCGGATCGGTGACAACGTTCGCAGGATTCCCCGCAGACAAGGCAATTCACGTCAACGGCAGCCTCGCGGCCTCTCGCTTCGATCGACCGCATGGCGTTGCCGCGGACCTTCTCGGAAACGTATACGTCGTCGACGGCACCTTGACCATCAGAAAAATCTCTGGCGGCGTGGTTTCACTGCTTGCCGGCCAGGCCGACACGTTTGGGGGGACGGATGGGCTCGCCAGCGCTGCGCAGTTCGGAAACCCGAGCGACCTCGCCGTGAACCTTGCCACCGGTGATGTCTTCGTTGCGGACAATCAAACGATTCGACGGGTCACGCCCGCAGGAAATGTAACCACCATCGCGGGTAGTTTCGGGTTCTCCGGCTCCTCGGATGGATTGGGGTCGGCAGCCCGATTCAGCCAGGGGGGACAGGGTGGCATCGACCTCGACGCCAACGGCAATGTGTACCTCGCGGATCGGTCGAATCACACCATCCGAAGGATCACCCCGCAGGGGCTCGTGACCACGATCGCCGGACTGGCCGGGACCTCCGGGGCCGCGGACGGTGTCGGGAGCGCCGCTCGCTTCACCTTCCCCCGCGATGTCGCCGTTGACGGACAAGGGAACGTCTACGTCTTCGACGGGGGGTGCACTATTCGCAGGATCGCCCCCGGAGGCGTAGTGACCACCTTGGCCGGCCAGGCCGGGGCCTGCTCCTTTAGCTCGGACGTTGAATTCAACGACGGCCTCGGAACCGCCGCGCGCTTCAGTTCACCGGCAGCGATCTCGGTCGACGCCTCCGGGAACCTCATGGTTCTTGACAACTTCTGGCTTCGGTCCGTGACCGCGGGTGGTCTCGTAACGACCATTGCCGGTGACGTGTTCAAGCAAAGCGGCTACTCCAACGGGAGCGGCTCCCGGGGAAGCTTCTTCTCCGCCGACGGCCTGGCCTTCGACCCATCTGGCGCCCTCCTGGTCGCGGACGACCTCAACGACAAGGTTCGGATCGTTACGCCGGGGCTGCCAGACGCGCCGTTCGTCGGCTCTCCGCTCGCCGGAATTGGCACGACGAACCAACTCGGCGTGATCTTCCAAAGTGGAGCCAGTTACACCTGGAGCCTGCTGTTTGCTCCCCCGGGGAGCACCGCGACCCTGTCCGCCACCAACGTGGCGAACCCGACGCTCACGTGTGACGTGGCCGGCGTCTACATCTTCGAACTCGTCGCGACGTCCTCCTCGGGCAGCGCCATCCGCACCATTTCCCTGACCTGCGCTGTTCCCACCGTCTCCGTGTCCGCCACTCAGGTCGCGGAGGGGAACGCGGGAACGAGTTCTGCCGTGGTGTTCGTTTCCCGCAACATCGTAGGAGCGTCAGCGTCGGTGGACTATGCCACTGCGAACCTCAACGCGACCGCCGGTTCCGACTACACCTTCGCCTCCGGCACGGTGAATTTTGCGTCCGATGAACGATTCAAGACGGTGCAGATTGCCATCAACGGCGACACGTCGCTCGAGGGCACCGAGGCGTTCTCCGTAACCCTCAGCAGTCCGACCGGCGCACAGCTCAGCGGGACCGCGAGCAGCTCCGTGGTCACCATTCTGGATGACGACCCGAAGCTCAACGACCTTCGCCTCGGCACGCTCGCGGGTCGGTCGACCCTGGGGACCACCGACGGCTCGGCTGCGTCGGCCAGGTTCAACGCTCCGCGCAGCGTCGCGCTGGACGGCGCGGGCAATCTCTACATTGCCGACCGCTTCAACCAGACGATCCGCAAGGTGACGCCTGCCGGAGTCACGTCGACCCTGGCGGGCCTCGCCGGGGAAGCGGGTTTCGCGGATGGCGCAGGAGCGGCGGCTCGCTTCAATTCGCCGCTCGCTCTCGCCCTGGACAACGCCGGCAATGTGTATGTGGCCGACAACAGCAATCAGGCCATTCGGAAGGTCACGCCGGCGGGGGTTGTTTCAACTCTGGCCGGTCTGGGACAAACCGCGGGGTACGCCAACGGCGTGGGCTCGGCCGCTCGTTTCTCGGGACCGGCGGGAATCGCCTTCGACGCCAGCACCGATACCCTTGTGGTCACCGAGTTCGACAACCACACGATACGCCGTGTGACCCTGGCGGGAGCCGTGTCGTTGATAGCCGGCGTCCCCGGCCAGGCCGGCGCCCTCGACGGGCCTGCCCTGAGCGCCATTCTCGAAAGCCCGAACGGAGTCACGGTCAGCAGCTCGGGAGACATCTACTTCTCACACTTCCTTTGCCTGATCCGGCGGCTGTCCGGGGGGGTCGTGACGACGCTCGTGAGCGCTGCGGATTGCGATGGAACGGCTTCCGCCGGCCAGCCCGGAATCATCCAGGGCATGACTCTCGACCTGTCCGGCAACCTCCTCTTCCCGGACCGGGGCGGTCACGTGATCTGGCGTCGGACGCCGGGCGGAGCGCTCTCGATTCTCGCCGGAACGCTCAATACTCCGGGTTCCGTTGACGGAGTGGGATCCGCGGCACGGTTTTCGGGCCCTACAGGCCTTGCGACCGACCCGGGCGGGGATATCTTCGTCGCGGACTCAACGTCCAATCTGATTCGACGCATGACGGCGGGAGGCGCCGTCACCACAGTCGTGAACGCCTTGCCTCCGGGCTCGGTGGACGGCCTGGGTGCCTTCGCTGGATTCTCCTCGCCTCGCGGCATGGCACGCGACGCGGCGGGCAACCTCTATGTCGCCGATTCAAGCGATCACGTGATCCGGAAGATCACTCCTTCGGGCCTCACCACGACGCTCGCCGGGCTGGTCGGGGTGTCGGGATCTACCGACGGCCCGGGCGCCTCGGCGCGTTTCAACGGTCCTTATGACGTTGAGGTGGTTGGGGGCTTCCTATACGTTGCCGATCGCTCGAACTTCACGATTCGTCGGATAGATCTCGGAACTGACATGGTCAGCACTTTGGCCGGCCTCGCGCTCAGCAGTGGATCGACGGACGGGACAGGCGGCGCGGCGCGATTCCGATCCCCGCAAGGGCTTGGTTCCGACCTCGCCGGCAATCTCTACGTCGCGGACACATCAAACCACACGGTGAGGAAGGTGACGCCGGGAGGAGTGGTTACCCACCTGGCTGGGACGGCCCTCGCGTCAGGTAGCTCTGACGGCGTCGGCCCGGCGGCCCGGTTCAACTCTCCACGCGACGTCGTCGTCGATCCCTCGGGCAACGTGTTTGTTTCGGATGGCGGCAACTTCACTCTTCGCATGAGCACGCCCGGCGGAACCGTCACGACCGTGGCCGGCCTGGCCCTCAACACCGGCTTCCAGGATGGTGTGGGCCCAGCCGCGCGATTCAACTCACCCCGCGGCCTCGCTCGCCTCCCGGGCGGCGACCTGCTCTTGAGCGACGGGTCATCGGCGGTTCGTCGGGTCACGCCCGCGGGGGTCGTGACCACGGTGGCGGGCAACTACACGCAGAGTGCGGCGGACCAGGCCGGCTACTTCGCCCGACTGGCCTTCCCCGAAGGAATCGCCATCTCTCCTGCGGGAACGGTCTACATCGCGGATGCCACCACGAAGACGATCCGCGCCACCCCGTCTCTTCGGGTGGACGATGTGTCGCTTCTCGAGGGGAACGCGGGGACCACCAGTGCGGTCTTCACGGTGACGTTGGTTCCCGCGAGCAGCGCAGTGGTGACGGTCACCGCGACCGCTGCCGCCGGGACCGCTACCTCGGGCGTCGACTTCGCCGCGGCTGGGCCAACCGTCTTGACCTTCCCCCCAGGCGTCACCACCCAGACCTTCGGGGTCACGGTGAACGGGGACACCGCGCCTGAGCCCTCGGAGACCTTCCTCGTCAACCTCACCGCCGCGGCCGGCGCCACCGTTGACGACGCCCAGGGCATCGGGACGATCACCAGCGACGACACCCCCTCGGTTTCGATCTCTGATGTGACGCTGGCCGAAGGCAACTCCGGGACCACGAACGCGGTCTTCAATATCTCCTTGTCCGCGAGCAGCGTTCAGACCATCACGGTTTCGGCATCGACTTCCAACCTCAGCGCCCATGCGGGCAGCGACTACATCGGCAGCGGCCCCACCACGATCACCTTTGCGCCCGGCGTCACAACGCAGACCTTCTCCGTACCGATCATGGGCGACACCCTGGCGGAGTCGACCGAGACCTTCCAGGTGACGCTGTCGACCCCCACAAACGCCACCATCCTGGACGGAATCGGGATCGGGACGATCACAAATGACGATGGTGCGCCTCCCTCCCGGACCTTCGTTTCCAGCACGGGGAGCGATGCCAACGTGTGCTCCACCCAGACCACGCCGTGCCGCAATCTCGCGGCCGCCATCGCTCAGGTGGCGGTGGATGGCGAGGTGATCGTACTTGCGCCCGGTGAGTATGAGTCGGCGCCCCTGCTCATCGGCAAAGGCGTGAAGATCACCTCGCCTTCGGGGACGGTGGCCTTCATCCGCCAGCCCATCACTATCAATGCGGCGGCGGCGCGCGTCGTCCTGAGCGGCCTCACGCTCAAGGGCGTAGCGCCGGGCAATGGAGTGACTCTGATCGCGGCGGATACGCTGTCGATTGAGGACAGCACCCTTGATGGCTGGACTGTCGGGCTGCGACTGACGAACGCGGCCGCAGCTCAGGTGGTGGTCTCGAACTCGGTGCTCCGGGCCAGCGGCTCGGGGATCAGCGACCTTGGCGGGACCCCGGGGAATCGGATCTCCATCGGGGAGAGCCGATTCGAGGGCAACGGCGCGGGCATTGACGCGAAGGCCGGGGCGTTCCTGGTGCGGGAGTCGACCTTCGTCGGAAATAGCGGAGGCGGGACCCTGGTCGGGCCAGGCTCGCTCGACATTCAGCGTTCGGAGTTCTCGCTCAATGCAGTGGGCGTCAATGCGTCATCCTCTGGCACGGTTCGAATCGGGCGGTCGAGGGTGTTTGGGAACACCACCGGCCTGATCGCGGGGACCGGAAGCACGTTCGTGAGCACCGGGCAGAACGTTGTCCGACTTAACGGCACCAATGCCACCGGCACGATTACCACCGTGCCCGAACAGTAGGGGGCACCAGATTCAAGGCGCGAGTCGTTCTCGGATCCACTGTCCGGCTTCGAGGCGGTAGCGGAGCCGGTCGTGCAGCCGCGACTTGCGGCCCTGCCAGAATTCCCATGTGTCCGGCGTCAGGCGGTAACCACCCCAGTGCGGCGGACGAGGCGGGCCGCCGGTCACGAGGGTGGTGAAAAACTGCGCGCCGAACTTCGCCGCATTCGTCACCAGCACCGTGCGTGAGGGGATCACCTGACTCTGAGGCGACGCCCACGCGCCGATGCGTGAATCGAGCGGGCGCGTCTTGAAGTATTCGTCCGACTCCTCGGCGCTCACTCTCTCGACCCGACCCTCGATCCGCACGACGCGTTCGAGTTTGACCCAGTGAAACTGAAGCGCGGCCACGGGGCGCGCCGCGAGTTCGCGGCCCTTGCGGCTCTCGTAGTTCGTGTACCAGACGATGCCGCGTTCATCGAATCCCTTGATGAGAACCACGCGGGTCGACGGCCGGCCATCCTCACCCACCGTGGCGAGCGTCATCGCATTCGGTTCCGGCAGTTGCCCGTCGAGCGCTTGCTGGAACCAGAGCGCGAACTGCTTCATCGGATCGGGGTCGGAGGCGTTCTCGTTGAGTTCCCCCCGCTCGTAGCTCTTCCGCAGGTGGGCGATATCGCTCATCCCGGGAACTATGCCTCAGGCGTCGCCACGAACCGCGCGCTGCCCCAGCGCGAAGGCCTCTTCGTTCAGAGGAATCATGGCGCACTTCGACTTGAGGGCCTGGCGGATCGCGGCGAGGAACGTGGCGCCTGGGAACATCTGGGTCGCGGCCTGAAGCGCGCCGATCGCCACCACGTTCTTCACCACGGGCCTCCCCAGATCGGCGGCGATGCGCGTGAGGGGCACGCCCACGACCTTGACTCCCGTGGGCATCGCGGGAACATCGGCGATCACGGAACTGTCGTAGATGATGGTTCCGCCCTTCACAACCGTGGGACCGAACCGGGCGAGGCTCGGCGCATTGAAGGCGACGAGTACGTGCGGCGCAGGTGAGGAAGGTGAAAGCACCTCGGTGCGGGCAATGTGGACGTCGGCGTAGGACGTCCCGCCGCGGGATTCGGGGCCGTAGCTCGGTATGTGAGTCGCGTCGAATCCTTCGTTGATTCCGGCGCGGGCCACCAGCAAAGCCGCGGTCTGGGCTCCGTCGCCGCCGGCGCCCGCGAACTTGAGCGCAAGGTCCTCGGTCTCCCAGTGCTTCGGGAACGTCTCGCAGAAGCGGGGCGCCTTGTCGGTCGACCCTTCGATCGACTGAACCAGGTAGGCCGGGTCGAACACCGGGCTTTCGACCCGCGGGTGTTCGGGAGGGTTCTCGATGTCCTTCTTCACGCCGAGCGGAAAAACCGCGGTCATCTTCTGCTTGACCCACTCCTCCGCCTCGGGCGGGGTCATGCCGAGATGGGTCGGGCACTCGGCCAGGACCTCGACGAATGCGAAGCCGCGATTCTCCACCTGCAGGCGCAGGGCCTTTGTGATCGCCTTCTTCGCGCGGTTCCGCTGCTTGGCGTCGTACAAGGCCACCCGCTCCACGTACACCGGGCCGTCGAGTCCGGCGATCAGTTCGGCCATCTTCAGGGGAGAACCGAAGAACTCCGTCCGGCCTTCCGGCGTGGTGCTCGTACGCTGGCCCATGAGGGTGGTCGGCGCGAGTTGTCCGCCGGTCATCCCGTAGATCGCGTTGTTGATGAAGATCACTGTGATCGGTATGCCCATCTGCGCGGTGCTCACGATCTCGGCGAGACCGATCGAGGCGAGGTCGCCGTCGCCCTGATAGCTGATAACGATGGAATCCGGATTGGCGGTCTTGTGTCCGATCGCCACCGCAGGAGCGCGTCCGTGGGCGGCCTGGGTGTTGCCGACGTCGAAGTAGTAGTAGAGGAAGACACTGCAGCCAACCGGAGACACCGCGACGGTGCGATCCTGGACGCCGAGTTCGTCGATCGCCTCGGCGAGGTACTTGTGGGCGAGGCCGTGGCCGCAACCCGGGCAGTAGTGGGTCGCCTGACCCTTGAGCCCTTCGCCGTGGGCATGCCGCTCGAAACGATCGTAGAAGACGTTCATGACACCACCGCCTTGCCCGGGCCCGCGACACTCATGACGCGGTCCACGATCTCGCTCTGCTGGGGAAGAATCCCACCGAACCGCCGCACATGGTCGATCACGGGAGGACGCTCCACGCCCGAGTAACTGATCGCGAGGCGCAGTTCATCCTCCAACTGGCCGTTTGAAGCCTCCACGACCACGATGCGTTTAACCCGGTCGAGCAGCGGCCGCAGAGCATCGATGGGGAACGGCCAAAGTGTGATGGGCCGGAAAAGGCCGGCCTTGACCCCTCGGGCACGCAGGTCGCGCACCGCGCCCTTGGCCATGCGGCCGGGCGTGTTGCAGGCCACGAGCAGGACGTCCGCATCGTCGGTCTCAAAGAGATCCGCGCGTTGCTCGGCCGCCTTCATCGTTTCGTACTTCGCGTTCAGGTGGATGTTGTGGGCCTCGAGATCGGGCTCGCTCAGGAAGATCGAGCAGATCAGGTTCCGCCGGTGCGCGCGGTCGCCCCACACCGCCCACGAAGGCAGGCCCGGCTTCACCGCGGTTGCGGGCAAGCGGACCGTGCCGGTCACCTGGCCGAGATAACCGTCGCCAAGGATCACCACGGGATTCCGGTAGCGGAAGGTGATTTCGAACGCGCGCATCGTGAGATCCAGCATCTCCTGGGGTGTCGAAGGCGCGAGGACGACCGCATGGGTGTTCCCGTGACCCAGGCCGCGGCAGGCGAGTTTGATGTCGGCCTGTTCGGGGCCGATATTCCCAAGACCGGGGCCGCCGCGCATCACGTTGACGAATACCGCGGGCAGTTCCGCGCCGATCATGTACGAGATGCCCTCGAGCATCAGGCTGAAACCCGGCGAGGAGGTGAACGTCATCGCGGGCAGGCCGGCGCCGCCGCAGCCGTACATCATGTTCACCGCCGCGGTCTCCGACACCGCCTGCACGAACGTGCCGTGGAGTTTAGGAAGGAGTTTCGCCATCAACTCGGCTCCCTCCGTGGATGGCGTGATGGGATAGCCGTAGAAGTGCCGACAGCCGGCGAGAAGGGCGCCGATCGCGGAGGCGTAGGTTCCCTTGACCACGAGCGGCTCGACCTGCGGCAGGGTCAGCGGTTCGGCGGGGATATCGGGTGCTATTTCGGGCGGAGCGTTTCGAGCCCCGAACAAGGCTTTTGGATCCTCGAGGACAAATTCGCCGCCCGGCTCCGCGCGCAATCCGTAAGGCTCGGGGCAGGCCGACAGACACAGGCCGCAACCGTTGCACTGGTCCAGGTCGAGAGAGATGGGAGTCAGCCCGGTGGCCGGGTTGATCTCCGATCCGATCGTGATGCAGTGCTTGTTGCAGGCATCGATGCACCGCCCGCAGCCCTTGCAGAACTGAGGAAGAAGATGCGGTTTCGGGCGCTCACGTACGGTGCTCATGGGTATTGCCTCCCCATGGGCGAGTGTACCGAGCGGCCTCCCCGGGTCACAGGGAAATCCTGTAGTCCATTTGACTCATGAAGCGCCGACCGCCTCCTTGTATGTTGGCTTCGCACCCGCGGGCACCCTTGTCTCCGGCCCGCGACTGGAGGAGCGATGAAAGACCCGCCTGCCAAGAGGTCGATTCCCCTGCGCGTGTTGTCCGCATGCTGCCCTGAAGCTCAGGCGGATGGGGTTCCGTGCACGGAGCTTGGCCGCGACTGCGAGTCCTGTCAGCGCGCGGTCAGGGCCGCCGCGGAGCCCGGGCCGACGCCGGACACGGAAGAGAGGGACGACTCCTGGGCGGTCTGACGCCCACCCTTCTTTCTCAGGTACGCTTCGCGACATGCGCAGACGCGTGAAGAAATAATGACAACGCTCCTCTGGGGCGCGGTGGTTCTCGGGTTCGTCCTTGGCCTGCGGCACGCGCTCGATCCCGATCACGTGGTCGCGGTCTCCACCATCGTATCCACCGAGCGGAGCTGGAAACGCTCCTCGTTGATCGGATCTTTCTGGGGACTCGGCCACGCCACCTCCCTGCTCACCCTCGGCGGCATCATCGTGGCGTTCCGGATCAACATCACCGAGGTCGCGGCATCCCGTCTCGAGATCATCGTCTCCGTGATGCTGGTGGCTCTCGGTCTCTACGCGATCCGTTCCGCCCGCGCCGGCTTCCGGCTGCACGCTCATCCCCATCGGCATGAAGGCGAGGAGCACGTTCACCTCCACACCCACAAACCCCACGCGCAGCCCGTGCATCAGCATTCCCACCCCCTCCGTTTCGGCCTGCGTCCCTACGCGATCGGCCTCGTTCACGGCATCGCGGGCAGCGGGGGCCTCGCCCTGCTCGTGATGGCCACGGCCCAGACCCCCGCTACCGGATTCCTCTACATGGCGGCGCTTGCGCTTGGAGCCATGGTGGGCATGGGCCTTCTCTCCGCCCTTCTGACCTTGCCCCTGCAGGCGCTGCGAAGCCGGTACGAGACGCTGCATCTCCGCTTCCAGTTCGCGTCCGGTATCGGCAGCGTCGCTCTGGGTTTGTGGCTCTTCGCCGAACACCTTCCGGAGTTCCTGTGAGCGGGGACAAGGAAGACAAGCCCCGGCGTCTCATCATCGGTGTCACGGGAGCGACGGGCTCGATCTTCGCCGTCCGCATGCTCGAAGCGCTCCGCAAGACCGATGTCGAAAGCCATCTGGTCCTGAGTCGATGGGGCGCCCGCACGCTCCTTCACGAAACCGACTACACGCTCGACCAGGTTCGGTCCCTCGCCACCCACTGGTACAAGGACAACGACCAGGGGGCGCGCATCTCGAGCGGCTCGTTCGTGACTCTCGGCATGGTGATCGTGCCCTGCAGCGTCAAGACGCTCGCCGACATCGCCCATGGTCACAGCAACGAACTCGTGCACCGGGCCGCCGACGTCGTCCTCAAGGAACGCCGACGCCTTGTCCTCGCCGTCCGTGAAGCGCCTTTCACCGACATTCATCTCGAGAACATGCTGAAGCTCTCGCGCATGGGGGTGGTGATCTCGCCGCCGATGCCCGCCTTCTACAACCGGCCAAAGGCCATCAACGACATCGTCGACCACACGGTGGCGCGGCTGCTCGATCTTTTCGGCATCGAACTCAAGGGCGCCCAACGCTGGACCGGAGAAATGGGCACCGGCGCCCCAACCCCGCCCCCTGACCTCTCGTCATTGCGAGGAGCCAGTCCGTTTCGCAGTGCGAGGAAACAACCCCGTCCCACCACGAAGAAAGCCCGCAAATGATCCGACGAGCCCTGCTGGTTGTCGCTCTCCTCACCTCCCCTGCGAACCTCCTCGCCCGCCCCCTCCAGAGCGCCGACTTCTACAAGGTCCGCTCGGTCGCCTCCGTCGCGTTGTCCCCCGACGGCAGCCGCGTGGCTTACGCGTTCGAGAACAACGGCGCGACCGGACGCCCGTTTCGTCAGCTCTACATCGCCCCCCTCCCTTCCGGCGAGGCCGTTCGCGTCGGTAGCGAGGCCGATCGCGCGGGCGGCGCCGTGTGGTCGCCGGACGGAACCATGATCGCCTTCAGCGGGCGCATCGGCGGCAAGAGCGGCCTCCATGTCGCGAACGCCGATGGCTCCTCCATCCGATTCCTCACGGAGATGACCGGCACCAACTCTCCTCTCACCTTCGAAGGCGTCACCATCGACTGGTCACCCGACTCGAAGCGCATCGCTTTCGTTTCGGCGGTGCCGGGACCGGAAACCGCGGACGCCACCTCTGACCCGGTCGTCATCACCCGCTACCTCTATAAGCCCGACGCGGGCGAGGGCAATACGAGGTTCAACGACAACCGCCGTCGTCAGGTGTTCGTGATCGACTTGGCGGGAGGCGCGCCCAGGAGACTCACGAATCCGCCGCGCGAGTATCACTCCATCGACTGGTCGCCGGACGGTGGGGAGATCGCCGCGGTCTCGAACCTCGATCACGACCCCGACTACTTCTACAACCAGGACCTCGTCGCGATCTCGGTCGCCGATGGGACGGTCCGCCGGATTACCTCCACCGAGAGTGCTGAGTATCAGCCGAAGTTCTCGCCGGACGGGAAGCAGATCGTCTTCCTCGGCACGAAGCGCGGCCTCACCGACCTCGAAACCACGATGGAGGACACGCACGTCTGGGTGATCAACGCGGACGGCACGGGCCGTCGCGAAGTCGGCGCCGCGATCGACAACCGCCAGAACAACCATCACTTCGCGCCGGATGGCGCTTCGGTGTACTTCACCGCTCTCGACCGCGGCCATGTGCGGCTCCATCGCATCGCCCTCGCCACCTCCAAAGCCGAGACGGTGATCTCCGACCCCGGCGCCGTGGGCGCCATCTCGATCGCGAAGAACGGATCGATCGCGTATCTCTTCACGAGTCCCTCCGATCTCGCGCAGCTCTACATCCGGGAAATGAGTCCGCCCGCCCCCATTCGCAAGGGTCTTCCGCCAGGCAGCCGGATCCAGGGTCTTGGGCCGTCAAGGCGCGTCACCGACCTCAACCGGGATGCCCTTTCCGGCATCGACATCGCCCCCGTTCTGAACTTCACTTTCATGGCCGCCGACTTCAAGTTCGAAATCGAGGCGTTCCTGACCAGGCCGATCGGCCAGACCGCGACTTCGAAACATCCGATGATCGTGATGATCCACGGCGGACCTCACGGCCAGCAGGGCCCCGCCTTCAACTTCAAGTCCCAGTTCTATGCCGCGCGAGGCTATGCGACCCTTCAGGTGAACTACAGGGGCTCGACGGGCTACGGCCAGAAGTTCGCGGACGGCGTTTTCGCCGATCAGAACGGCCAGGAGGCGATGGATGTCCTCTACGGTGTCTCCGCCGCGCTGCGCCGCAACCCCTGGATCGACCCCGACCGTCTGGGCGTCGAGGGCGGAAGTTACGGCGGCCAGCTCTCGTCGTGGCTCATCACCCAGACGCCCATCTTCAAGGCCGCCATCCCGCTCGCCGCCATCACCAACATCATTTCCTACAACTACATGACCTACTACAACCAGTACGAGGAGATGGCGTGGGGCATGCGGCCGCACCAGGGGAATCTGATGGACGTGTTGTGGGAGCGTTCGGCGCTCAAGCACGTGGCCAAAGCGCGTGGCGCCACGATGATGGTTCACGGGGAGAACGACAACGACGTGCCCATCGCCGAAGCCGAGCAGTTCTACATCGCACTCCGTGACGTGGGCGTCGAGGCGATCATGGTGCGCTACCCGCGCGAGGGCCACGGTCTGCGTGAGCCGAAGCATGTGGTCGACCTGATGGATCGCTCGCACGCGTGGTACGAGAAACACTTCGCGAAGAAGTGAGCGGGAGATCCCTCGCCGGCCGCGTCGTCGCCAGCCTGCTGCTCCTGAACGTCCTCGTTCACTTCATTCCGCTCGCGCGGCCGGGATTCCAGCCGGACGACTTTATCTGGCTGAATCTTGCCCGCCAGGGCGAACCGTGGAGGCTCGTCGAAGTCCGTCCCCCGCCGGGCATGCCGCCCCGGGGCTC
>CAZBTT010000041.1:0-17900 GCA_964494295.1 uncultured Acidobacteriota bacterium | reverse complement strand
CGCAAAACCGGATGTGCGCAGCACGAACCATTCGGCTCGGCGCTCGAACACCGAACGCGCGGCCACGGCGATGAGGGTCAGGGTCGAGAGAGCGGCGGCGAGAGCGCCGAGCCACTGGAACGAAGCGAGGTAGGTGTTTTCGACCTCGTAGTAGCGGGCCAGGCGATCGGCCAGGCTCGACACCAGAGCGCCACGATCGCGCCAGGCGTCACGGAGAGCTTGTGCGGTCTCGCCTTCCGCGGCCGGGGCCTCGACGAGGAACACTCGGTACCCCTCGGCTTGAGGGAAATACGTCTCGAACGCCTCCTCCGCGATGAGGATCTCGCTACGAAGCGCCGTCTCCTTGAGCGAGGCGACGAACTTGAGTCGAAGCGGCTTCCCGTGACCGTCGAGGATGTCCATCGTGTCGCCCAGCGATTTGTGAAGCACGTACTGGAGCGAATTGGCGTCGACGATGGCCGGAACTTCCTGGACGAAACCGCCGGCGGGCATGAGCAGTGTCCACGGGTTCGCCTTCTCGGTTTCAGTCGAGGCGAGGCTCGCCGCGAACGGGAAGCGCCCGAGATCGCGGAAAGATTTCTCGACCCCGAGGAGTCGCGGATTCGTGGGCGCGTAGAGATTGAGGCAGCTCGTGTCTTCGCCTTCGCGTAGGCGGAAGCGGGAGATCGGTGTGCGAGCGAGCGGACCCTCGGCATCACCGAGGCCGGAGCGCAGTCGGCCTTGCGGTGTCGCGATGTCGTCGAAGACGGGTCCGCTCGTTTCGACAAAGAGATCGAAACCCCCGCGCGGCCCTGACGGTGTGCGGTCGGACGTGTCTCTCTTCGCGAAAGAGGACACCGCGAACACCACGAACGTGGCACTCGACAACAGTGTCGCGACGAACAGCACGCGCGCGGGCCGGAAGCGCAGACCGCGCAGGCCGATACGCAGCGCACTCGCAGGGGACCCTCCTCGCGTGCCGAGAGCCCAGCGTCGCATGAGGCCGAGGCCAAAGGCGAGCGCGCAGCCGCCAACGAGGAAGAAGCCAGGACCCTCGGGCAAGCGCCCGGTTTGAATCAGGGCCACGGCGACGATAAACAGAAGCGCGGCGCCCACGGGCAACCACGCGGCTCGGTTCCGCGGCTTTCCTACGACTTCACCCTCGCGACTGAGCAGAAGGTCGAGAGGCTCGCGCCGCAACGTGGTGCGCAGGGCAACGATCAGGGCGACGACACTCAGCACGAAACCGAGGACCGTGCTCGCGGCCAGCGATTCCGCGGTCACAAGTGCCGGCGATTCGGAGACACCGCGCGCCCACACCGGTTTGAGGATCTGCTGAAGGCCAAGGGAGACGAGGGGCGTCAGAGCGAGACCGACGAGGGCGCCCAAGGCGGAGAGAAGGGACGCCTCCGTGATGCAAAGGCGGCGCACGTCTGAAGCGTTCCAGCCGCACATGCGAAGCACGCCGAGTTCGCGCGAGCGGGTTTCGAAGAGGAAGCGCACAAAGGCGGCGGCCACGAGCAGGGCGGACATGATGAGCAGGGCGGAAAAGCCCGCGAAATACGCGCCGAAGTCGAGCGCGCTGGAAGCGCCGCTCGCGGACGCAAGATCCTGGACGATGAAGGGCGGTGTCCCCTCGCGAAGGCGCTGAAGCGCATCGCGGCTCAACGTCGCCTGATCGGCGCTCTTCGTGAAGAGCGTGGTGAGGCGGCTTCCTGAGTCTCCAAACAACTCGCGCGCGGTGGCGATGTCGAGATAGGCCTTGGGCGACGGACCGTACTGTTTCCAGAAATCCTCATCCTTCGGACGAATGCGGGCGAGTTCGATCGGGAAGGGCGGATCCCACTCGCCCAGACTCTTCGCGTCGGAGATTCCCGGATACGTGGGCACGAGAGCGCGGTCTTCCCCAGCTCGGGTGTCGGGAACAATGCCCGCGAGTGTGAATTCGACGCTTTGCGGTTCGAGCCGGCCGGCTTCGCGCCAGAGGTCGAAGTGGAGTGTGACCTGCGAGCCCGGCTTCGCGGCGAGGTCGCGCGCCGCCCATTCCGAAAGCCAAAGACTTCGACCGCCGGGTGGACGCGGCGAGGTCGAGCCACTACGCGCCTGCAGTTCCTGAACCGAGAGGCCCATAACGACCGAATAGGGCACCGAGGTCTTCCCGAGATCGATGCCGGTCGCGAGGTACGCGAGGGCTTCCTGGGGAGGCGCTTCGAGAGCCTTGCGGACGCCCGCTTCGAGATCCGGCGTGATCGTGGCCGCACTTGCGTGGACAACGGTTCCAACCGCGGTGGTCGATATGCGTAGACCGAAGTCTTCGAGGGTGAGCGCATCGACCACTCTTTTCGGCCAGGACTCTCGGTCGCTGGCATCCTGCGCTCGAACGAGAAGACGGTTGGCGATGGAGGGCGGCTCTGCCCTTTCTTCCGATTCGACGTTCGAGATCGCGGTCGCGAGAACCGCCACGGAAGCGTAGACCGCGCGGGGCAGGTCCGGTGTCGGCCGCAGCGTGAACTCGCCGCCTTCGGCCGGCCCTAGGATCTTCGCCACCCGGAGACGCACCGTGGCTTGCGCGCCGCTCCGGTCGCCGAACAGGAGCGAGACGGACAAGGCCCGGGCTTTGGGAACGTCGACGAGAACGGTCTCGCCGACTTTCACCCCCAGAACTTCGGCGAGAGCGGCGGAGAGGTACGCCTCGCGACCCTTGGGCGCTGGGAAAGGCAGCCCGTGAAGCGCCGTGTAGCGGTCGTCGATACCGAGCACCGTGGACTCGATGTGCGGGCCTTCGGGAATCCGCGGGCGTCCGCGTTCGTCGTAGACCGCGGCCGCCCAGCCCGGGAGTTCGGCCACACGCGCGAGGACGGAGGCGCTCAGGGGCCTTGAGAAGAGCAGCACGTCCGTCGCCTGGCCGCGGCGGGCGCGGGCCAGTCGCTCGAGCTCCGTCTCCAGAGCATCGCCCACGCCAAGGGAGGCGCCCAGAGACGCGACCGCGATGGCGCAGGCGAAGATGCAGACAAGCGAGAGGCCGAGGCGCTGGCGCAGGCTCTTGAGAGCGAGCCTCAACATTTTCAGGCCTCCCGCAAGGCGCCGTGTTCGAAGATCAACCGCCTTCCGAAACGCGTGGCGGACTCGGCATTGTGGGTGACCACCACCAGGGCGCCCTTCGAGGCGGCGTGAAGTTGAAGCAGGATGTCGAGGACGGATGCGGCGTTCGTGGCGTCGAGATTGCCGGTGGGCTCGTCGCACAGGAGAATGCGCGGCTTCAGGAACATCGCGCGCGCAATGGCGACGCGCTGTTTCTCGCCGCCTGAAAGAGCCGAAGGCAAGTGGTCCGCGCGATCCTTGAGACCGAGCTGATCGAGAAGTTCACGGCCCCGACGGTCCGCGGCTGCGGCATCGTGAACATGGCCCACCGCGTTCGCGATCTGGACGTTCTCGAGTGCGGTCAGGTACGGAAGCAGGCCGTGGTCCTGAAGGACAAAACCGATTTCCTTGAGGCGCAGACGCGACCGGCCTTGCTCGTCGAGGCCGTAGACATCGGTGGCGCCCAGGAAGACCCTGCCGGAGGTTGGAGGTTCGAGGCCGGCCAGAGTGTAGAGAAGCGTGCTCTTTCCGCTGCCCGATGGACCGAGCACCGCGCACGATTCTCCCGCCGCGACCGTGAACGAGAGGTCGCACAGCACGTCGACCCGCGTGCCCCCATCCCCGAAGGTCTTGGAGACCGACTCGGCGCGAAGAATCGAATCAGCCACGGAGTTCCGCCAGGAGATCCCGGGTCCGGCTCGCCATGAGGGGCGCGGCGAAATGCTCTCGCACCGTGCGAGCGCCGCGCGCGCCCATGGCCTTCCGCGTCTCGTGATCGTCGGCCAGTCGTTCGAGAATCGCGATCAGTTCCGCCTCGTCGCCCGCGGCGTGAAGCAGGCCGCCCTCGGTGGCTTCGATGATTTCCGGAAACGCGCCGTGCCGGGGGAGAACCACAGGGACACCGCACGCCATCGCCTCCATCGCGAAGAGGCCCTTGGGTTCACGGTAGGGAGTGGGAGCGGCGAGGACATCGAGGCTGCGCAGGAACTCAAACTTCCCCACCCGATCGGGAGAGCCGTGGTAGTGGAACTCACTTCCGCGCCCCGCAGCGCGGAGCTTCTCCTCGATGCCATGAAGGTAGGGACGGTGTTCGCCGGCCAGGTACCCGCTTGCCGCAAGCCGCGCATTGAGGTCGGGCCGTCGCTCCCGCAGCTTGATGTAGGCGTCCGCGAGGACGTGCAGGCCCTTCTCGGGTGCTATCCGCGCGAAGAAGCCGAGGGTGAACCCGGGCGCGTGGGTGGACTTCACGCCCATCAGTTTTTCGTCGATGTCGATGCCATGGTGAACGACCCGGATCCTGTCTCGCGGGATGTTCAGGTCGGCGCTCATCATGTCGGCGTAATAGGTGCTGCCGGCGATGAAGAGTTCGACGTCCTTTGCGCGAAGGGCGATGAGACCTTTCGCTTCAGACCGCCACGGTTCGATCAGACCGTCGAGGAAGAGATCCTCGCCCTGCAGCTCGCAGGCGACCTTGAGGCCGCGGGCCTTGAGCATGGGCGCAAGGCCGAGGAGCAGGGCGTAAGGAATCAGGGCGGCATCAAACCGCGGTTGTTTGTCGAGCCAGGCTGAGAGGTGCTCGAACTCCTTCTTCTGGTGCCCGGCTTCGCCCTTGAGCATCGAAACCGTCAAGGGTCCAAGCGATGCGGGGTCCGTGCTGGTGTTGAGCAGGCCGACCGCGTGGAGCGCGGTGTTCGAGTCCCAGAACGCGTCGAAGATCTTCGGGGTCCGGCGCAGGAACGGAATCTTCTCCTCGAGAAAGACGCTGACTCCGCCAAAGAAGACATGGCCGGTGCTGGCGTTCTTCTCATCCGTTCGCGTGGGCGTGTAGAGCGGGACCAGGGTGACGTCTGTGCCCAGGGCCGAGAGGTGAAGGGCCAGGGTGTTGCTGTGGAGACAGCTTCCACAGTACATGGCGCCCGCACCGGCGCTGAATTGCAGAAGCCTCATGGCCCGACTCTCGTGCTCAGGACGCCTTCTGGAACTGGATGGCGCGACGCGAGTAGAGGTGCTCGAAGAGATTGCCCTCGTGCGGCTGATCCCAGCCGATGTGCGGCGTGGGGATGGCGCCCAGGTTCAGACGATGCGCGTGGGAGCGGGTGAGGAAACGCTTCTTGAGTTCCTCGTCGTCGGTGATGAGCGCCACCGCGAGAGAGGGCCCGAGGATTTCGGGAAGCTGCTCCGGTTTCACTTCGACCACACTCGCGAACGGGAACAGGAATTCGCGGTTGGCGAGAGCCTGCTGCGGGGAATCGCAGCGGACGACGGTGGGAAGGAGATAAGTCGAGCCTTCGAAGACCACGAGCCGCTTTCCGGGGCGGACCGACGCGGTGACGTCCTCGGCTCCACCCTCGGCGAGGCCGCTGTCCACCGCACCCGAGAAATACTCGGCCGCGCGTGTGTTGGCGAAAGGCGCCAACTGCGCCTGCGGATCGTCCTCGAGCCGCGGGACGATCTGGGCGAGCCGTTCCGCGATGGCTTTGGAGATCTCCTTCGCGTGGGACGTGACCCAGACGCCCGAGGCGTTCACGCAAGACCGGCCTGAGTTCTCGGCGATGGAAGCCACGATGGTGTCGATGTGTTTCTCGAAGTTGGCGCTCGCGTCGGGGCCGAGCACGACTTTGCTGTAGCCCGGTCCGTGGACTTCGATACGCGAATCGGTCAGCCACTTCGCCGTGGAGCCGGTGTCGCCGAAAACCATCCCCCGGCCACAGCGGGTGAGGATCTCCGAAGCGCCCGCGTGGGACGAGGGCAGGTAGGCGAAAGCCTGCTTCGGCACGCCCGCGGCGATGAACGCCTGAACAATGCGCAGCGGCGTGAACGGCTCGGCACTGCCCGGCTTGAGGAGAAGCGGTGTCTTGAGGGCGATCGCAGGAGCCCACAGCGAGTGAACCCCGGGAGAGTTGCTCGGAAGCACGACGCCAAGGGACGAGCCGCGCGCGGTGAAGCTCACCGCCGACCCTCCAGCCGTCGACACACCGGTGTCGAGCACGTCCAGGGGAAGACCGCGCATGAGTCCGGCGAGGATATCGCTCACATTCCCCATGACGCCCGCGATCTTCGCCATGTTGCGGCGAACGAGGGCGAAGGGAAGGCCGGTCGTGCCCGACGTCGCCTTAACGTACTCATCGACGGTCTGCGTGCCGTCGCCGCAGGGCAGAGTCGCGCTCAGGAAGAGCTCGGCCGCCTTGGACGACATCGTCACGAGGTCCTTCACCGGAATAGAGGCGAGCGAGTCGCTCATCTCCTTCTGGGATTCGGGCGCGAGGTCGCGCCGGATGAGACCGGGATTGGCGAGGCTCAGTTCCGCCACCGGCGCGCCCGTCCGATAGTGCGGGACCTTCGCGGTGTCGAGACTGACGTAGGGCTCGCCCTTGCGGAGCAGCGGAAGGTGAATCATCAGTACACCCCTTCCACGACGGTCTGGTTCATCTCGGAGAACGGCCGCACGTTGCGCACGCCGTCATACGGGAAGCCGGCGCTTGGAGCCTCGCGTTCTCCCTGATCGCGCTCGAGGAAGCGCGGCATGAAGAACTCCTTCGTCATGGTGGTGAGGCACACGCGGCCGGTCTCGCCGTAGGCCACGGTTCGGGACGCGTCCTTTGGATCGAGGACTTCGACGATGGCGCGGGGCGCCGGCGGGTAGTAGATGACCGCGTACTTGTCCTCGGGAACGCGTGGCTTCCCCACCGCAAGGCCCATGAGGGTGTTGCCGTACGTCGGCGCGAAGTGGACGTTCGGGCCGCACAGCTCCTCCACCGCGAAACGATGAAACTGCGGCGTCATTTCCGTGCCTCCGCAGAAGACGCCGGTGATGCCGGCCTTCTCCAACGAGATCTTTTCGCACAGCGCCTCGAGCAGCTTTGGCGTGGTGAAGAGACACTTGATCGACGAGTGCGCCTTGATGAGGGTGAGGGCCTGGTCGATGACGTGCTGCTTGTAGCGCTCCATCATCGCCATCTCGCCCCACTTGATGAGCTTGATGACGAAACGCGGGTCGAGGTCGACCATGTAGCAGATGCCGCCGCGTACCTGAGCGAGGTGCTCAATGGCGAGCCTCAAGCGACGCGGCCCGGAAGGCCCGACCTCCAGCCAGTCCGACCCCTTCGGGAAGAACTTATCGGGCAGGGTTTCGCTGAAGGCCGAGTAGTCGAGACGGAAGTCCTCGATGTTGATGCGCGACTTCGGAATGCCGGTGCTGCCCCCGGTCTCGAAGACGTAGATTGGCTTGTCCTTGAAGGCCTTCGGCACGAAGATCCGCGGCTCCTTGCAGCGCAGCCACTCGTCCTGGAAGAAGCCGAGGACGGGCAGGTCCGCGAACCCCTTGATCCTCTCGCGCGGGTCGAAGTCGAGTTTCTTCTTGAAGTCCAGCCAGAAGGGACTCCCCGTCTCGTCGGAGAAATGGAATGCGACCATTTCCCGGACATGAGCGTCGAGGCGGGGTTGAAATTCCGGACTGGCTGGGGAAACCACGGGCTTCTTCCTTTCGCGAAGGACTGGTGCGAGGGGTTGGTTCGGGCCTACGGACGCTTGCGGTCGGCCCGCAGGTCGACCCGCACGCTAACGCGACGCGGCGGAACGGGCAGAACCGAGTAGGACGCGTAACCGCGCGTGAAGGACTCTTCGTCGAGCAGATTGTCGCCGATCACGGAAATGCGCGCATTGCCGCGGCTGTAGGAAATGGCCGCGTCCACGAACTGCGAATAGGGAATCGCGAACGCGTTGTCTTCGGCGATGAACTGCTTCGAAATGCAGCGGAAGGCCGCGGAGGCGAGGAAGCCCTGCCCGAGATCGAGGCGGAGCCGGGCGGAGAAGAGGTGCTTGGGGGCAAGGGGCGAGGTGTTTCCGGAGCGATCGAGCACACCTTGAACCGGCTGGAACGTGGCGGGATCGATGCCGACGGTTCCAATCTCCGCGAAGCGCGACAACACGCCGTCGGTGAGGGTGTAGTTCAAGGAGACACCGACCCGGGACTTTTCAGCGCTTGCTTCGAACTCGAAGCCGCGCGAACGCTGGTCTCCGGTGGGACGAGGCTGACCGGAGCCATCGGGGATGGTGATGTCGTTGCGGCGCAGTTCGAAGGCCGTGACCGAGGCGCGCTTGCGCGAGTCCTCGCTGGTGAATCTCAAACCACCTTCGATCTGTCGGGTTTCCTCAGGCTCTTTAGAACCAAGGGCCAGGGTCGAAGCCGGCGAGAAGCCTCTCGAGAACGATGCGAAGGCGCGAGACCCCGTGGTGAGCTCGACGCTCGCGCCGAGGAAGGGTGACACGCGGTTCCACGACTTGTCGATGCCGAACGCCTTCTCGGTGAAGTCGAAGGAATCGACGCGGACGCCCGCAAGGGCCTGGACCTTCGAACCGAGAGACGCTTCGTCGAACGCGAAAGCCGAGAGCACCCGATTCTTCGCGTCGGCGCGCACGGAGTAGCCGGGAATGAAGAAGAGCGGTTTCGTCGCGGTTTCGATCGGACGGTCGATCCCGATCACGGGGAGCAGGGCGACATCGAGGCTGTACTCGTCGGCGAGTTCATAGGCCTCGACACCCGCGGTGAGCCGATGGGTGGAGGATCCGGTCGCCCGTTCGGTTTCGAGCCAGAATCGGTTTCCGGTGAGCCGCTGGTCGTCCGCGAGAAGGGTCATCGTGCGCGCGGTGATGGCGCCTTGCACACGCGGATCCACAAAGGCGCCGACGAAGAGAGTGCCGTCGCTCTCCCAGCGCAGTCGTGTGAAGTAGGTGAGGTTCTTGAGGCGGGTACGGTCGCCTAACTTCTTCTCGATCCGCAGCCGGGCGCGGTCGACATCCTGCTCGGAATAGTCGAAGGGGGCCTGATAGTTGCTCTCGACCGGGACGTTCGGCACCGCTCCGTTCACGAGGGGAAGGCCGACGTCCGGCAGGAACTCGCTGCGCAGGCGCTCGTAGTTGGCGACCACGATGAGGCCGGACGGTCGAACGAAGCGGACGCCCGGATTGAGCCCCCACTGAGAATTCTCACGGTCGCGGTACCCATCCGACCCCCGCAGGAAAACGGGGAGCCGCGCGGAGAGAGAACCCGTTGAATTCGAGAGTCCGCCATCGGCATCCAGGTCAAACGATTTGAACGTGCCGAATCTCCCGCCGACCGCCCCAAAGCTGCGGCCGAGCGGTTGTTTGCGCAGCACGTTCACGGTTGAGGCCGCGGCATCGGGGCCGGCGGCAAAGCCCGACGGTCCTTTCAGAATCTCGAGACGCTCGATGTTGTATGCGGGAAGGAAGGTCGATTCGGGTTCGCGAACGCCGTCGATCATCACCAGTCCGTTGGAGAGCGAATCGAATCCGCGAATGACAAAGAGGTCGAAGATGCCGTAGCCGGAAGCCATGTTGACGGACGAGGCGCCGGTGAGACCGTCCGAAAGCTGGCGAGCGCCGGACTCGCGCAGGTTTCGCGAGGAGACCACAGTCAGCGAGAACGGGGCGCGCTTGAGATCGACTTCGCGACCGAGGGCCCCGAGCGAAATGGTCTCGTCGTCGGTGGTGGCTTCCACTTCAACCGTCGTCGCGGTCCGCACGGTGGGACTAGGCGAGGGTTGGGGCGCAGGCTGGGCCATCACGCCGGTGGAAAGGAGGACTGCGGGGAGCGACGCCAGGAATCTATGAGCCATAGTGCGCGGATATTATGCGGAGCACCGCGATAGCGCCGCGCCCATGTTGGTCACAAACCCGCTACCCGCGCGGGTCGTTCAAGAGTTTGACGGTGGCGAGGGCGAGGACGGCGATGCTGTTCTTGAGATCGTCGATGCTCACCCACTCGTCGGGCTGATGCGCCAGATCGAGCACGCCCGGGCCATAGGCGACAGTGTGAGGAATGTGTCCGATGCGGTCGAAGTGCTTCTGATCGTAGGTTCCCGGGCTGGCGATGATCTGCGCTTCCTTGTGAAGCACGCGCCGGATCGCGGCCTGCAGGGATTGGGTGACCGGTGAGTTCTCGGGCGTCGCGGTCGGATGGACGACCATGCGGTCGGAGAGGTCGTAACGCATGCCGGGAACCCGGGCCTTGACCGACTCGAGAAGGTTCTGGATCTCCGCCTTGGTGGCATCGAAACCTTCCTCGAGGAGGAAACGACGATCGAAGATCGCGTGGGCGCGGTCGGCGACGCAAGGGCTCTGCACGTCCTCCCCTACCTGCCCGCCGCTCATCGTGTTGACGTTCAAGGTCGCGCGGCGCGAGAGCTCCGGCACCACGGGAACCTTGGTGAGGCGCTTCGCGAGTTCGGGCTGAAGTTCGGTGCGGATGGCCTCGAGGATCGCGCCCATGTCGTCGATCGCGCTGTGTCCGAGGTAGGGCATCGAACCGTGGGCGATCCGGCCGTGGGTCACCACATCGAACCAGTAGACGCCACGATGGCCCACGCAGACCCGGTCCACGTTGAGCGGCTCGGGAATGATGGCGAAGTGGGTGTTCTGCGCGGTGATCCGTCCGGTCTTGCACAGATACGCGACGCCCGCGTAGCCGCCGCTCTCCTCGTCGACCGTGCCGCTGATCTCGATGGCGCCGTTCGTCTCGACGCCGGCGCGGCGCAGGGCGACGGCCGCGAAAAGCGCGGCCGCGATCCCGGCCTTCATGTCGCAGGTGCCGCGGCCGTAGATCTTCCCGTCCGCGATCTCCGCTCCGAAGGGATCCTTCGTCCAGCCACGTCCTGCCGGCACAACGTCGAAGTGTCCGTTCAGGTGGAGGGTTTTGCCCGGCTTTGCTCCCTCGCGACGCCCGATGACGTTGATGCGCGGGTGTTTCGCGGTGTGCTCGGGCTGGCCTTCGGCCGCGATGTATTCGGACGCGAACCCCGCCTTCTCCAGCCAGCGGCCGATGCAGCGGGCGCCGTCCTCGTAGAACTCCCCCGGTGGGTTGACCGTGGGGATCCGGATCATCTCCTGCGTGAACTCGACCGCCTCGTCGATGACACTTTCCGCGGCGCGGATGATCTTCTCATCCTGGGCGCCGGCAAGGCCTGCTTCCATGACCCTATTCGCTTTCCAGTGACTGCTTCGCCGCCTCTAAACCCGCCCGGGTTTCCTTTGAAAGTTTGGGATAGTGCAGCTTCATGGAGCGCAGTGTGTCGATGACGATGTCGGCCACGGCGAGGCGCGCAAACCACTTGTGGTCGGCGGGAATCACGTGCCACGGCGCATACGCGGTGCTCGTGGCCCCGAGCATGTCCTCGTAGGCGCGCTGGTAGTCGTCCCACAGCGCCCGCTCCTTCACGTCGCCCGCCTGGAACTTCCAGTTCTTCTCGGGCTCCTCGAGCCGGGCGAGGAAGCGCCGCTTCTGCTCGTCTTTGGAGACGTGGAGATAGAACTTCCGGATCACCGTGCCGTTCCGGGTCAGGTATTTCTCCCAGTTCCGGATGTCTTCGAAACGGTGGTCCCAGATGCGGTCGGTCGCGAGTTCTCGCGGCAGGCGCTGCTTCTCGAGATACTCGGGGTGAACGCGCACCACGAGGGTTTCCTCGTAGTAGGAGCGGTTGAAGATGCCGATCCGCCCGCGTTCGGGCAGGCACTTCGCGGTGCGCCACAAGAAGTCGTGATCGATCTCCTCCGATGAGGGCGACTTGAACGAGAAGACCTGGCAACCCTGGGGGTTCACCCCGGACATCACATGTTCGATCGTCGAGTCCTTGCCGGCGCCGTCCATGGCTTGAAAAACCAGGAGCAGGGCCTGCTGGTCCTGGGCATAGAGCATCTCCTGCATCCGGCGCAGCTCCTCGACGCCCTTCTGGAGATGTTTCTTCGCCATTTCCTTCGACTCGTACGAGCCGGTGGAATCCGTGTCGATGGACTTGAGCCGGACTTTGCTGCCGGGCCGAACGCGCAGATCTGGAAGGTCGATATCGAAGGTCATGGTCACTCTCCGGCGCTACTCTATCCGCCCTGGGCCCACCAGGACCTCGATCTCCCCCACCCGCCACCCGTCGAACGAGCGGGCGCCCGGGCTCGCAATCAATCGGACCCCGGTGACTACGCGGTCCTCGCCGTCGAGGGTGAGGACGACCTGGCCGGGCGAACGCATCAGGTCGCGCACAAGGGCCCTCTGCTCCGCGGGGCCGAAGGAGGCGAACGGGCTCCAGGCGCCCTCGCGGTTGCGCGTCTCGAGCAGAAAACGGGTGGGAAGGATGTCCCTTCTCGTGAGCGGGATCGCGATCGCGGCAACGGCCACCGCCTCGCTGCCGAAACCGATTTCAAACGATTCGCCCCCGGCGATCGTGTCCTCGACGATCCACTGCGTGTCGGCATCTCCATCTGCGGCCAGGGCGGGGCGGCCGGTCGTGGCGCGGTAGCGCCAGCCCGGCGAAAGCATCCGGCGCAGTCCGGCCGCAGGGCGCGTCGTCTCCGCCGGGGGTTCGTCTCGCGGAATGCCGAACACGACATCGCTTCCGGAGGGCCGAAGCCAATAGGCGGCCCGCGGAAACGAGGCCCTTCTGAAGATGGCGCCTGTGGTCTCGGCGTCGATCCACTCTGCCGGCGGCAATGGCGTCTCCTGGTGATAGACGATGGTGTCGACACCCGCGAGCGAGAGTGTCCGGAGGGCGTCGGGATGGGGCAGATCCACCGCAACCTGTCGGAGGATCCGGGTCAGAAGCGGGGGAAAGGAGACATACGCCGCGAGGACGGGCTTGTGATGGAAGAGCTGGAAATACATATCCACCGACTCCATACGGACAAGACCCTCGCCATGAGTTGGGGCTTCGACCACCGCGCGAGCGTCATTCTCCCTGAGCCAGCCGTAGACCGCTGGTATCGAGGAGCCGGTGGGGAGCCTCTCTGTCCAGGGGAATCTCTGCAGATGCTCGAGGGAAAGCAGTATCGCGAGGGCCGCGCGGAGGATGCGATGGTTGCGGGTCAGAAGGTCGACTCCTCTTCCGGCCAGGAGTGCGAGGGGCAACATGGCCAGCAGACCGAAACGTTCGGGAATCCGGGTGCGGGTGAAGAGAGGCACGTGGTCGTAGAGGAAGCCATAGGGTCCGGGCAAGAGCGGCTGGCCGAAGGCCGTGATCGTGCGCCCGGCGGCAAGGAAGACCAGCGCGAGGGTCAGTATCGAGGCGGCGAGAACCGCGGCGCGCTCCCGCCGAGCGCCGCGCGAGCCGCTGAATAGCGCGACGCCGGCGAGGAGCAGAGCCGCGAAACCCACGAAATGCGCGCCTTGCTGCTGTGCGCGCGCTGGCGGTCCGATCTTGCCGTACAGCCAGTTGCCTGGCTGGGTGGCGAAAAAATGGGACAGGTCCATCGAATAGGGGGGCTCGCGTCGAAAGTCGTAGATGGCGTCCATCCGCGAATAGGCGATGGCCACAGGGAGGAAGGCAATGGCGGCAAGGAGGATGGGCAGCGCGGCGGTGCGCAATCGTCCCGGAAGAGCGCCGGCTTCACGCTGGATCAGGAGAGCCCCGCAAGACGCCAACAGGATCAGGATGCCGCCGTAGATCGCCGAGTAGTTCTCGGTGTAGGCCTGAGCCAGCCAGAGGCCGGTCGCGCGCCACGCTGCCTTGGAATCACCGGAACGCGCGAACTGGATGGCTTCCATGATCGCGAGTGGAATGAACCCGAGGAAAATGATGTTGAGCCTGGGCTGTTCGAGAACGGCGTACGTGTTGAAAGCGAAGAGAGCGCCGAGGCCAAAGGACGCGACGGGAGAGATACCGAAGAACAGGGCTAGCCGTCGGGCCGACCAGGCGTTGAAAGCGTAGGCGAGCCACCCGAGGAGATTCACGGCAAGGATGGGATTCCCCGAGAGCGCCACCATCGGCCCGGCCAACAGCGCGGGCAGCAAACGGTGCGCCTCGAAGAGTGCCGCATCCGCGTGGGGATGGGCGATCCCGGCGGAGAAGAGTGCGAACGGATCCGACCAGAGTCGCCGGCCGTTCTCAGCTATGAAGTAGACGGTCGCGAGCGAGTCGCCCACGTAGGCGACGGTGTCGGCAGGCTGGGCGGAGAGCGGCCACAAAAATGCCACCGACAAGACGAGATACGCGGCGAAGATCAACAGTTCCCGCCGCAGCGAAGGTGCTTGCGTGGTCAGCGGACCATCAGGTCCGCCGCGGTGGGCGGGACCGGCGTCCGCTCGCCCGATAGCGCCTTCTCCACCGCGAACTCCGCCATCTTCTCGACCGCCCAGGGGAAGTGCGCGTCCTTGAGCGATCGGTAGTCGAGGTCCGGCGTGTAGTTCGTTAGGTCGATGCCGTAGTACCGGCCGTCCTTGTAGGCGAGTTCGATCGCGTTCATGTCGTAACCGAGCGCCTTGTTGAAGCGCAGCGACAACTCTTCGGCCTCGTCGCGGACCCTCGATGGGATGGCGTCGTAGTCCTGGTTGTAGCCGCCCAGGCCCCCGGGCGCCGGGTCATAGCGGATCGCCCGCACGTGTTTGCGGCCGATGGTGGGGATGCGGATGTAGATGTCCCAGGTCACGGCCTGCTGCAGCATCATGGTTTTCTGACCGCTCGCCTGGTAGTGCCGCATGATGTCGTCGAGGTTGTTGCACTTGTTGACGTCCTTCCACCCGCCGCCGAACGCCGGCTTCATGAAGCAGGGGAAACCGACGTAGTCGGCGTACATCTCGAAGTCGATCGGCCAGAGGTTCCGCAGGCTCAGCTCGTTCACGTCATCGACATACTGGAAGTTCGGAAGCACGACGGTTTTCGGTTCGGCGATCCCGAGCTTCTCCGCGATCGCGTATCCGAAAAACTTGTCGTCGGCGTTGCGCCAGAACGTGTTGTTGATTGCGTACGTTCCCTGGAGCGCCGCCATCTTCAGGTAGACCGAGTAATAGGGCACTTCGTGGCCCATGCGGTCGAGCACCACGCGATACGGAACGGGTTCGTTGAGCTTGGTCCCGCCGAGCTGGATCTGCTCGGCGAAAACCCCGCGGCCCATGGAGTTCACCTTTCCGATGAAGGCGTCCGGGAATGAGTTTTCGCGGCCACGAAGAACACCGATGCGCATGGGAACCCTCCTCTTGGGTTGAGGCATGGATCTTAGTGCGAGAATCTGCCGACTCGCCATGCGGCCGGACTATTCCCTGATCGCTCGAATGATCGCCTCGACCTTGTGCCAGACCGGGGCCGAATTCCCCTGCCCGTATGTCCGCGGGCGGGAGGCGAGGTTCTCGGGCTTCGACTGCGACCGGCCTCTGCCCGAGGGCCTCTACGACTCCTTGATGCAGGTGAACTTCCGCCGCAACGGTTCGGTGGTCTACCGGCCTGACTGCCGCGACTGCGCCGATTGCCGGATGATCCGCATTCCCGTCGACACTTTTACTCCGAACCGTTCTCAGGAACGGTGCCTGAAGCGCAACCGGGATCTGATCGTTTCGATCGAGGACGCCCGTCCCACCGACGAAAAACACCGCCTCTACGAAACCTACGTCCTCGCCCGTCATTCGTCGGAGTCACCCGGCGACGACGCCATGGACGGATCACGCGAAGAGTTCGAAAGCTTCCTCTACACCTCCTGCGTCAACACGCTGGATCTGGTTTTCCGCGATGGCTCGGGCCGTCTGCTCTGTGTGTCCGTGGTCGATCGCGAGCCGCGGTCGCTTTCCGCCGTGTACTGCTACTTCGATCCCGAGGCGTCACGGAAACGGTCTCTCGGTGTCTTCAACATCCTGAGCCTGGTGGCGGAAGCACGGCGGCTCAGTCTCGATAACGTTTATCTCGGCTACTGGCTCGGCGATTCACGGAAGATGAACTACAAGGCGGCGTTCCGGCCGTCCGAGGTCTGGAGCCCGGTCGTGGGATTCGCGCCGGTTCCTTAGAGGTCAAACCGCCGACTTTCAAACTTGCACGGGGGGCGTCGCCATGCGAACTGTTTTTCTTCATGCCTTGATCCTGGCCGGCGCGGCCGTGGCCCCGGCGGCCGAACTCACCGGTCGAATCGTGAGCGACCAGAAGGGTGTCGTAGGTGCGACGGTGGCTGCCGTGCCCTACGAGACCCGCTACGCCGCCGCGCTACGCGAGACCCGGGGCGGGCCGGCTCCGACGCCTCTGGCCTCCGTGACCACGACCGCCGACGGCCGATTCAAGCTGAGCGTTCCCGTGACCGCACCTCCTTTCGTCGTCCTCGCGACGTTCGGCGGCCTCGCGGCCAGGACGGTCGATGGTGTGTTCGAGAAGAGCGACGCCGAGGACCTCGGGGAAATCGCCCTCGGCAACGGCGAAAGCCTGACCGGCCGAGTGGTGGACCAGGAGGGAAAGCCGGTGGCGAGCGCGCTCGTCCGCATCGGACGTGACGGCGTGCCGAAGTCGACCGGCAAGGATGGTCTCTTCCGCTTCGACGACCTTCAGGGCCGCGGACCTCTGGGCCAGCAAGTAGCGGGCACATTGAACGTCCATGCGAGCGGCTTCGAAGTTCAGACCGCGCCGATTCGATACTCGGGGGCGCCGGCGACGATCAAACTCAAGCCGTCGGCGAAGAAGTTCGCCGGAGTCTTGAAGGACTGGAGCGGAAAACCCGCCGCGGACGCGGTGGTCCGGATCGATGGAGACGCCACGACGCGTTGGGTCCGCACGGACGTGTCGGGTCGGTTCGAGATTCCGGGACCGTCCGGGAAACCGGGCCGCCTTCAGGCCCTCGGACGCGATGGTTCCTGGCTCGAGATCGCGGCCCCGTTGGGCGCGGCAACGCCCCCCACCTTCACTCTCACCCGCGCCGCCACGATCGAAGGCCGGATCACGCGGGCCGACAACGGCAAGCTCGTCTCCGGCGCGAAGGTGACCGCCCGCATCAGCGGGACGACTCAGACCGTGCGAACCGGCGTCGACGGACGGTACCGCCTCGCCGGCCTTCCCCAGGGCGCCTACCGGCTGACCTTCGACGAGAGAACCTTCGTGCTTCTCGATCGCCGACAGGTCGAGCTAGCACCCGGCGAAGTGAAGATGCTGGATGTGGCGCTCACTCCCGCTGTCACCCTCGTGGGCCGCGTGAGCGACGAGAAGGGGCAGCCCGTCTCCGGAGCGCGCGGATCGATCGCGGCCGGCGCCGAGTCCCGTATGGGAATGATCCTCCGCACGATGGCAAGGGACGGCGAGAATCAGCCTGCGTTCATCTCCGGTCTCGACGGAACGTTCCGGGCGACCCGCCTCCCTCCGGGGACGAATCAGCGGCTCACCGTTCAACACCACGAGTTCGAGCGCCGCGTGGTGCCCGGTCTGGATCTCGTGGCGGGACTTCCAAAGCCTCTGTCTCTCGATATCGTCCTCTCTCCCGGCTTCATCCTCGTAGGGTCGGTAAAGGACAAGGAAGGCAAGCCCATCGAAGGCGCGCGGATCGCGCTCAACCGCGCGGTCACGATGACCGGCGGCCGGGGCGGCAACGTGATGTCGTTCAGCAGCGTCGAATCGGTTCGGCCTCTGAGCGAGACTGACTTCGAGGGGAAGTTCGAGTTCAAGGGTCTCTCGGCGGGCGACTACGACGTTGCCGTCACCAAAGCGGGTTTCACCCGGCACACCATGACGGCGGTCAAGGCGGGCGATGGTGGATCGCCCCTGGACATCGTCCTGTCCCCGGGCGCCACACTCTCCGGCAGAGTGGTTCAGCCAAACGGCCAGACCGTCACCGGCTACACCATCAACGCCCGCCCCGCTTCTCCTGGACAGACTTCGTCTTCCTCCATGCTCGGCGGACGAAACGGGGTCACCGCGCCCGTCGACGCGGATGGAGGTTTTCTCCTCGATGGCCTCGTTCCGGGCTCCGCTTACGACATCAGCATCTTCGGACCGGGCGAGTTCCGCGGCGACCCCAAGAAGAAGGGTGTGGTGGCGCCGGCCGCGGACGTGGATATCGAAGTCGCGGGACGGGGCCGCATCGCGGGCCGCGTGCTCGAC
>CAZBTT010000040.1:0-18048 GCA_964494295.1 uncultured Acidobacteriota bacterium | reverse complement strand
CCGAAACCCATGGTCTCGCGCGAATTCGGAGAGGAGATCACCGGCCCTTGTCGCCGCGTCGGCAGGACCGAGGTAGAGACTCGCGGACATCCCTTGCCGGAGCGCGTAGGCGTGGGCGGCGTCCCAAGTTGGAACATCGAGGCGAGAGGAGTCGGGAAACCATCCGCCCGGCAGATCCCCCCCTCGCCAGGCTCGGAAAACGAAGTTGTTGAGGACGTGCCGCATGATCGCCGGCGGAGTGGTGTACGGAGGAAGGGAGCCGCGCTGGAGGTCGGGATGCATTCCGATCCCGTCTACGGTGATTACCGACGATCCTTGATCGCTCGCAAAGTACACGCGGGTGGCATAGAGACCAGGGCCAAGATCGAGGACGTCCTTGCTCCAGCCCGCGACGGAAACGAAAACGCCGTCCTTGAAGACGCGCTCGACGTGGAACATCTCACTGAACGACACGAGGTAGCTCCAGGCGGTTCCGTTGTAGTCGCCCAGATAGAGGCATGGGATCGCGCCGGTCGTTCCGTCGACGGTTCCGACCAGTGCGCGCGAATCGAAGCTCCCGTATACGACCGGAGCGGCGCCGCCCAGCACGGGACTGACCGCGAAAGGGGTGAGCGCTGGCGTCAGGGTCTGAAGCTTCAGGGGCCTTTGAATCTCTCTGTCGTCTGTTCGTAAAACGAGCGATTGTCGGCCGCTGCGCTGCTGTTCGGCGTGATCGAAGATCCCCCTAAACACTAGCGGCCGGTCGGCCGGTTGCAGATCGATCGACGCAAGCTCGAGCACGGAGGGCGCTCCGTGAAATGCGTCGCCGCCACCGACATCGAGAATCGATGCGAAGTCTCGGTCGAGGTCGTCGACTTCGATGCGGAGTTCGAGAGCTTGGAGTCCGGAGCGCCAGTCGCCGAACCCGATTCTGGTATCCGAGACACTCCGGATTCGGCCCGCAAAACTCCCTTGGGTCTGAGAGCCGAGGTCTACTTCGGCGAGACGCCGCGGCGGATACCCAGCCCCCGGCGTGATCGTGAGAGCCCACGCGAGGGAGGGCGAGCCATAGTTCCCGACGTAGGCCTCGGCCGTGGCTGTGAGCGCCATGAGCTAGCTCACCTCGGCACGGACACGCTCGCGGAGGCCCTCGGTGTTCCGCTTGAGACCGTCGATCACCGTGATGGCGACGCGACGGCCGAACTCCTCCGGATTCGCTGTGCCCTCCGGAACGCTGACGTGAACGTTGTAGGTGGCGTTCGCCGAGCCGCGCGAGGCAGATCCGGCGGAACCGCGGATGAGGTTGTTGATCTGGGAGCGCGTCAGTACTGCCTCCTCGCCGTGGAGCGTGGCGCGCGTGCCCATGCCGTAGTCGCGGAGGCCGAGCGATCCTGCGTAGTTCTGGGGGCCGCCTGCTTCGTCTCCGCGGCCATCTCCGCCGCCCTCGCCAGAGTCGCCCGTGCGCGTGTAGCGGGTTTCGACCTCGGTCGTCTTCTTCGCGGGGATCTTGTCGAGTTCGGCCAGGTAGGCGCGAACGGACTCGGGCAGTGAGCCTCCGAAGACCTTGACCAGTTCCGCCATGATCTGGAGCTGGATCTTCTGGATTTCGACCAGCTCCTCCATCGGGTCCTTCATGTTCTCGAACAGGCCCGCCTTCTCCGCCTGGTCGAGGTACTTCTGGGTCGTCTCGTCGACGGCGAGCCCGAGGTCCTTCTGGGCGCGGTAGATCGCGTAAAGGGATTTCGCGTTGACGTTCAGCGCCTCGTCGAGGCTGAAGCCCTTTGCGAGCATGTCGTCAATGAGGGCTGAGTTCTCCGCGATCACGTCCGCAAACGTCTCGGCGGTCAGCTTGCCCATCGTCCGGAGCGAGTCGATGACGTCGCCGAGGCTCTCGGCCGCGGTCACCAGCTCCTGGTTGTCGAGGATCTTCTGGCGGAAGGCGGCGATCTCCGCGAAGTGCGCGCCGAATTTGTCCGCGCCCATCTTGATCGCGTCGTCGAACACCGGCCCCATCTTGAGCATCGCGTCGACCATGGAGAGGCCGGAAGCGCGCAGGGCTCCGAACATGCCCATGCCGATCGAGCCCATGCGCGCGAGGCGCTCGGCCGAGACGTCGGTCTTGGAGGCGAGGTAAGCGAACTGAGCGTTGACGCCGGCGACGCCCTTCTCGAGCTGCTCGGCTTTGAAGTTCTGCAGGCGGTCGAGGAGCCCGCCGAGAGCGTCCAGGCTACTGGATTCGACCTTGGCCTGATTTTCCTTCTCCTTCTTCTTCCCGCCGAACCACCCGCTGATTCCGCCGATCAGGCCGCCGAGAATGGCTCCGATGGGGTTGCCGCCGCTCATGGCGAAGCCGCTCATGGCGCCGCCCGCAGCCCCGGACATCGTGGATCCGGTCTTTCCGCCGATCACATTGCCAAGAGCCCCGACGGCCTGAGCGATCGCGTAGAACTTGTCGGCTCCGTTCTTCGCCTCCAGCCACGCCGAGGCCATGTCGCGCACGATGTCGACCGTGGTCCCGAGTTTCGGGTTGATCTGGTCGACCACATTCGCGATGCCGTCGAAGATCGCGTTGAACCGCACCGCGCGGTTGTACTCGCGCGCCTGGTCCGCCTGCGCCGACGCGCGGGCCTCTGCCTCCATCCAAGCGTCGGTGTCCTTGATCATCTGCTCGAACGCCTTGTGGCGAATCGCAGACGCGGCCTTCGAGGCCTCGGCCTCTTTCTCCAGCCAGTTCGCCACACCAGCCATCTCGCGCGCCTTGCGGCCTTTCTCGGCTGCCTCCGAGGCCTTCGCTTCCGCGTCCGTCCACTTGTCCAGAGCGTCGATCTGTTTTTCGAAGGCCGCGGCGGCTTTCTTCGCGCCCTCACTCAGGCCGAGCAGCGTGCCGGTTTTCTTCGTGTCATCCTCGGCGGCCGCCCGGGTTTTCCCGGCGGCGGATCCGACGGCCGTCTCGAGCTTCGCGAGTTCGGCCCGAACCATGGAGATCGCGTTCGTCTTCTTGGTGTTGGAATCGAGGAGTTCTTGAGTCGACGCGACCAGGCCCGCTTTCTCCGCCTTTAGGAGCGCGAGGTTCTCGCGCAAGTAGCGCCCGATCGGGTCATCAGACTTGCCCGAGAGGGCCGCGGGGATCGTGAGGAGGGCAATCCCGATGTCGAGCAGGATCTTGTACAGCGAGAGACCGGTGATCTTGAGGGAGTCCCACACGTCGATGGCGATCTGGACGGCCTCGACCATCGTTATGAGCGCCTTGGAAATCAACACCACGCCGTTGTCGACCATGCTGCGCCCAGCCGCCTCGTGGTCGAAGAAGGCTTTCGAGAGATCGGCCACCACCTTCGTGAGGCCGTCCACAAACACATGGACACTCTCCGCAGACGAAACGAGGGCGACGAAGCGACGTGTGACCATCCCGCCTACCTCGTTTAGGAGGGCGAGCCTGTTGTTCAGGGAGTCGATGTTCTGGGCGTCGAGATCGCTGATGGACAGGCCGAGGCCATCGACCGCCTCCCTTGCTGCTCCGATCGCCCCGGTGAAGAGCGGAATCAATTCCGCTCCCGACTTGCCGAAAAACTCCTGCGCGACCGCGAGCCGCTTCATCGGATCCTCGATGTCGGCGATCGCCTGGCCTACCTTCTCGAACTGTTCCTCCGGGGCGAGGCCCTTCAGGTTCTGATAGCTGAGACCGATGCGGCCGAGTTTCTCGGGCTGATCCTCGAGGACCTTCGCGAGCTTGCCAAGGCCCACGAGCTGCTTTTCGAACGCGACGTCGGCGTCCGCACCGGCGCGCATGAGGATCGCTTGAGACCGTGAGTTGAGATCGGTGGCCGCGGTGACCTTGAGGATCCCCGTCACGTAGGCGTCCTGAGCGCGGATCGCCCCGGTGATCCACCCAATACCGTTCTCGAACGTCTTGAAGAGGCGCTCCATGATGGCGACGCCGGCGCCCACCTGGAGGCCCTCCATCATGCCCGAGAGGGCGTTCTTGGTCTTCTTCCCCTTCTCCTCGAGCGCGTCGAGGTGGGTTCCGACGAGCTTGATCTTCGACTCGCCGGACTTGGGATCGACCTCGAGTTCGATCTTAACGACGGCCATCGGAGGCCTCGCGCTTCGCGTCGTCGCGTTGTTTCTTGAGGATGGCCGTCACCTCGGAGTCGAGGAGCGCCGCGGTGATCATCCGCGCGCACTGCCGAACCCGGCGCGGGGGCCGGCTTCCAAACGCTGCGGTGAAGTGCGTCTGGAACAGGTGCCCGAGTTCCGTGTAGTTCCCGATGTTGACGAGCCGGATCAGATCGCCGTCGTCGGTCGACACCGGGGGCCGGTACGGGCACGGGTGGCCGGTGGTCGCGATCAGGTTGTCCATTCGCTCTTTCGGGATACAGGGTTCTTCGGGCCCGTCGTGGATCTCGCACGCCATGCAGCGGGCTTCTGTGTTCGGGTACACCCAACCCTCCGCCGCAGATGCCGCGGCGGGAGGTGTCGGGAACCGCATGAGGAACGCCGCCCTAGCGACGAAAGGCGGTGACCTCTTCCTGGTCGTCGGCCTCCTCGAGATCTCCGACCTTGTTCGACTCGGGAACAACCACGTCCACGATCCGGGGCACGTAGCGGAACATCCACTTCTTCAGGGCGGTTTGATCGCCAACCCCGTCGGCGCCCCATCGGCCGTCCAGCTTGATTTCCCAGTTCTCGCCGACCTGGACTCCGTCGCCGGGAAGGAAGCCTGTCTGCGCCTGGAACTCCGCGGCGAGCTTCGCGTCGAGGCAGAGGGTGAAGTCCACCGAGTCGGCCAACACCGCGGCGGCCTGTCGCTCTGCGGCTTTGCGGAGGTGTTCGTTGAATTTGTCCGCGGGCATATTCGCGAGCTGCTGGCGCCGGCGTGTCGTCATGAGTTCGCGCGTGAAGTCCGCGCGCTCTTCGGGTGAGATTGAGCGGACGATCAGGTAGACGTTCCGCTTGATGTCGGGGTCGAAACCGTAAGCCACGCGCCGGGTCGCGGCGGTGGCGAGTTTGAGAGCCATGGTGTTGTGTGCTTTCTTCGAAAAGGCGGCTTACGCGAGGGGGTTGGCGGCGTCCTGGTCGAACATCTCGCACGTGGTGTCCGAATAGGAGAACCCGGTGGGGTTGCCGCCGGGGGCGTGGCCGGCGACGTAGGTCACGTCCCACTTGGCCTCGCCGGGGTCGTTGACTTCGGGAGCGCCCTCCGGGACGAGGAGCATGGGGAACCACCAGATCATCTGGTACTTCTGGGTCGTGGATCCGGCGAGGTTCGCGCCGGTGAACGTGAGCGTGCCCTTCTTCGCGGCCTTCGTCAGGTTGTCGACGAGCATTGTCTTGCCGCGGTTGCCGGCGCCGTACTCGTCGATGTTGACCTTGAGGCGGGTCTCCGTGTACTCGCCGTGCTGCGGCTCGGCGTGTTCGTCGCCGTGCTCGGTCGTGAACTTGCCGATCCGATGCTTCCGGTCGACCGTGAGTTCGAACGAAGAGAAGGGAACGGAGTCGTTGAGGACACCGCCGGACGGGACGGCGAGAGCGCCGCCGACCTGGGCGTTGACGAGGAGCTGCCCCTGTGACGTGAGGATGAGATCGGTCCCGCCCGTGGGGAGAGTCACGGTGTCGATCGTCGAGATCTTGTTCGGGCCAGAGTCGTCGTTCACCAGGCGGTTCGCGAGGAACCGAAGGTCGAGCGTGACCTCCTTCCCGATCTCGCCCTTGAGGGTGAGGCCGAGGAACTTGACGGACGGGAACTCCCACACCTCGGTGTCCTTGTCGAACTCGTAGGCGAGCGTCCAGAACAGGCCGCGGAGATCGGCCAGGCTGAAGATGTGCTTCCGCGCGGTGGTGTCGATCACCGACCCGACGCCGGCGGTGGCGCCCATGACGCCGGCGATCATCTGCTTGATGTTGTAGCCGCCGTAGTGGGCCACGCGCGAGAGCGACATCTGCGCCTGATGCTTGCCGCCGAAACCCGGCTTCTGAGTCACGCGGCCGTGGCCCATCGACATGTCCGGGTTGAGGTCGCGGCCCGGCTTTCCGGAAATGGTATTGAAGAGGAAGCCGTTGCTCGCACCAAGGAGGACGGCGGTGCGCCACGTGGCGGCTTTCTTGAGTCCGCCGAAGACTTGCTGTCCGAGATTCATGGAATTGCTCCTGAGGTGTTGGGGTTGTTGTGACCGGGCGGACTATTTCTTCGGTGGAAGGAGGCCCTGTTTCCGGAGCCGCGCGAGATCGTCGGCCGATACGTCGGCGAAGTCGGGATCGTTCGTCGCGAACGCCTGTTTGAGGATCCGCGCCGCGTCGTTCGGCGAATAGAAGGCCTTCTTTTCGACCATGAGGCCGAGGCCGGGGTAATAGCCGGGTTTCTTGGAGCGGACCTCGACGGCGGTGGGATCGGGTTCCGGTTCCGGCGCCGGCACGGTCGCCGCGGATGTCGTGGTCTCTTCGAGCGCGGTTGACGTCGTGGCGCCGTTTTGGGTCTCGGGTGTCTTGGCCATGGGGGTCTGGTCCTTTGCGTTAGAGGTTTCGCGAGCGCGCGACGAAGCTGTCGTGCCGCGCCTGGAGTGGATCGACCTCGGCCGGTGGCTCGAGGCTGGAGAGTTCGGCGGGCAGCACGAGCGAGGCCTCTTCGATCCGCGTGCGGATGGCGCGGACGTCGTCGCCGAGATCCTTTAGCGCGACGGTGAGGGCCTGGACGGCCACCAGGAGATGGGTGTCGGTCACTTCAGCCCCTCGTGGTGAATGCGGAGCTTCAGTTCGCAGACGACCCACTTCACGGAGTCGTCGATGCGGAAACCGTGGTCGACCATGACGACTTCCGCGTGGGTGACCGACGCGGCCTGGCTTCCCAGGTCTCCGTAAGTCGCGGCCTCCCGGAGCTTGGCCTGGATGTCGCCGGCCATGCGGGTTCGCACGGTCTTCTCCTTCGTCGCGAAGGGAGTTGTCGGCCAGCGATACGCGGCGAGCACGAACAGTTCGGTCTCGTTGCTGTTCTTGTGGTTCGTCGCGACCTTGGGAAAGTCGTCGCCGTGGAGCATCCAATAGAGGCACTGGCGCGTTCGCGGGAGGTTGCCGACGTTGAGGTCCTCGACGAACGTCACCTCTTCGGGGGTGTAGTTGAACACGTACCCGACGAGGGAATCCGCCGCAGGCGCCCCGGCGAGGATCGTGGCGAGCCGAGCCCGGATGTGCTCGGCGACGACTTCGGTTCGTGCTTCGCTCATAGGGCCGCGGCCGATTTCGTGATGGCGGTGTCGATGTAGCGCGCGGCGCGCGACTCTTCGACCCGGAGGTAGTGGTGGGCCACGAAACGGCCACCAGGGTGATGCACGGCGTGACGCATGCTGCCGTCGGGGAGCTTCACGCCGCCCGGGATGTCGTGAGGGACGGAGCGACTCGCGCCGGCGTAGGTCTTGCCGGTCTGAAGGACGAGGGCGTACTTGACGGGGTCGCCCTTCGCGCGGGATCCGGCCGAGAGGTGGGCTGCGAAGTAGCCCTTGCGCTTGAAGCGCGCTGCGCTGGGCTCACTGACGCGGATGGTTCCGGCCAGGCGTCCGCTCTTTTTGGGCACACGGCCGACCGACTCGCGGCGGTCATCCTCGAGCGCTGCGCGGGCCGCCACGATGATGTCGTAATGGACACCGACCGCGGCCCACTGCTCGAGCTTGCGGGCGTACTTGGAGGGAGACATGGACATGGCGCTCTAGCCGGAGTAATCCATCATTCCCATGCGAGCGAATGAGCCGACCCGGTCGGGCTGGGCGGCGAGAGACGCGTTCTCGGAGGCGGACGTTCCACCGACCGCGGGCGCCACGATGGCGCCTTTGGCTTGCACGCGAAACGTGGAGATGAGATTTGCGAGCTCCTGCGCGCGCGACGTCGGCTGGACCCGGTCAGGCCCGGGGGATCCTTCCGCTTTGCGAAGGAACTTTGCTCGAAGCGCGGATCCGCATTCGACGGCGGCGGCGTAGACCGTGCTCTTGCGGACGTTCACTACGTCGTCGGAAGGGTTGAGGGTTGTGGACAGCGTGATCAGCGTCGCGTAGTCCTCGTCCTCGAGACGAACGTCGGCCTGGACGGTGTCATAGACATCGCCCAGGAGGAGACGTACCGCCCCCAACACCTTCGTCGGATCGTAGGTGAACGTCATCGCCGGTTGCGGCGGCCTCGTGTCGGCTCGGGCGGCGACGAAACGGTCGACGGCGCCGGAGACTCGGGTTCTGCCGCAAGGCCTTCCGCCTCTGCCGGCGAGGCGGCCGCTTCCGCTTCGGCCTTGGCCTGAGCTTCCGCCTCCGCTTGCGCCAGGGCGGCCGCTTCCGCTTCAGCCTTGGTCTGAGCTTCCGCCTCCGCTTGCGCCAGGGCGGCCGCTTCCGCTTCAGCCTTGGTCTGAGCTTCCGCCTCCGCTTGCGCCAGGGCGGCCGCTTCCGCTTCAGCCTTGGCCTGAGCTTCCGCCTCCGCTTGCACCAGGGCGGTGGCCTCGATGCGCGCGAGTTCGGACTTCGAACCCACGTCACCAGAGGCGGCATTCGCTCTGAGCCGCGCGAGATCGCGAGCTTCCGCCTTGATGGCGATACGCTCGCGAGTCGTCGGCTTGGCGCGCAGCTCGTCCTTGTTGAGCGGGCGGAGATACCGCATGCTCACCAGTTTCTGAGCGTTGCGCCAGAGCGTGGCGTCGACCTCATCCCCGGGGAGGTAAGCCTCCCCAGGGATGGGCCGGACGATGACGTGAGTGACCACGTTTAGGCGACGGCGCCGTTGAAGAAGTAGCCGCAGTCCGCCGCGACCACCTTGCAGTCATAGGCCTGTTCGATCTCGAGGCGATCGGCCTTGAGATGATCCATGCGGAAGCGGGAGACGCCGACGCCTTCGCCGATGCCCTCCGAGACGCCGGTCCACTTGAGGGTGACGCCGGCCGTGAGCTTCTTGATCCCCGGCTTCGGATCGGAGTACGCGAGAAGCGCGTGCTTCCCGTGCATGAAGCCCGTGGTGACGGCCGCGCCCTCTTCGGACGTGGTCTGAATCGCCTTCGCGACGCAGACGCGGTCGACGTCGAACAGGCGCGCCATGATCGCCGTGGTGACCGCCTCCGAGGAGGTGTACTTGATCCGCTCCACGAAGTCCGGATGCTCGCGGAGGACGTTGTAGACCTCGTAGCCGAGGATCAGAACGTTCGGCTCGCGGCCGGTGTTCTGGAGGACGGTCTTGCGGCCGGTGTTCACGTCGACGAGCGGATCCGACGTCGCGAGCGTGGACCAGAGCACGCCGGGGGTGACGTCGGTCTGCCACTTGCCCGTGCCGAAGAAGGCCGCGATCCACTGCGCCTCGAGGTTCAGCAGAGCCTGGTGGCTGAGGTAGTCCACCGCGTCCTGGTCGGCGCCCCGGGGGGTGTGGTAGTTCGCGCGGTCCGGATCGGCCACGTCCTTGTGAGGCGCGAAGACATCACAGGAGTAGTTGTCCGTGGTGACCCCGTAGCCCGACCCGGCGGACTCGGTGGCGGGCGCGCGGAGCTTCATCTCGCTCCGCAGGAACGCGTCCTTCGCATACTTGTAGTACTTGTCGGACTTCTTCTTCACCGGAACCTCGCCGAAGGCCATGCCCGCGATGAAGTTCTTGGCGTCCTGCATATACGCAACGCTCATGTTGGTCAGAATCGCGTCAACATGAACGTCCGACAGTGTGGGCTGACCCATTGTTTTGCTCCCTTGAGAAGGTTCCTAAAGAGGTTGAAAGGTGTTTACGACGCGCGGTTCGGGCCGCAGTTGATGAGGACGGTGGCGAGATTGCCCGCCACGCCGGCGCCCACGAGGACCACCCCGTTGGCGTGCTCGGTCGTGTCGGTGCCGAGCGTCTTGGCGTCGGCCTGACCATCGGCCGAGGTACCGACGAACAGGCCGGGCGTGATGGCCGCGTCCGCCTGGAGCTTCGTGATGCCGTCGCGCATGATCTCGGCGGCCTCGCCGGCGACCGGCTTGTTCTGCAGGACGCCGATCGGGCAATCCGTCGCGGCGGCGATCGCGGCGCACCGGCCGTTGCCGTCCACCTTGACGTACTTGAACTGGTGGGCGGAGAGATCGGCTGCCGCCTCGAGAGAGAATTTGAAACCGGGAATTTCGTAAGCCATTTGCTGGCGGCCTCCTCAGCCGCGGGAACGTTTCGTTGATTGGTTTGCGCGGGTGATTGCCGTTAGCGGCGACGCTGAGCTTCGAGATGCGCCTGGTAGAGCGCGGGGTTCTTCTTCGCGGCAAGGGCCATCGACGCGGCCTTGGTCCTCGCCTCGCCGGACTTCAGGAGTCCCTCGGCGATCGCCGCGAGCTGATCGGTCGGGCTGAGGTCCGAAGCGGCGGTGTTCGAGGTCCCGTGCGTGGTGAGCAGACCCGCGGCCGCGGCGGCGATCTGCGCGGCCTGGCCGCGGAAAGCAGCGTCGAGTTCGGCGAAGGTGGCGGCGTCCACCGAGGACTCAATGCGGTTGAGCGCCGGCGCCATCGACGCTGGGAGACCCAGCTCGGTCGCGAGCGTGGCGAACCGTGCGGTCCGCTGCTCGCCCTCGAGGCGATCTGCGGCGGCGGCGCGTTCGCGAAGGCGCGTCAGCTCCTCGTGGGATATGCCCGCGATTTCAACGACGGGCGTGGCGATGGCGGGGGTCTCCGCGGCGGGCACGGGGACGGTGGCCGTGGCGGCAGTCTCCGGCGAGACGGGGGTGGCCGACGACGGGACGGACGCGGGAGTGGTTTCGTTCATGATGCTTCTCCTGAGTTGGGCCATCGCCTGGTCAAACGTCGCGACGTCGTCGATGAGGCCGAGTTCTTTTGCCTTGCTCGCGATCCAGACCTGACCGGTGGCAAGGTTGCGAGTGGTTTCGATGGACATCTTTCGGCCGGCCGCGAGTTCGCTGACGAACACGGCGGCGATGTCCTTGATCTGGCGTTCGGCCTCGGCGATCTGAGGCGAGGTGATTTCCGTGCCGTCCACGAACGCGCCCTTGATCGGCGGCGCGCTCGAGATCACGTGGACCTTCACACCGCGCTGCGCGTAGGCGCCGGAAGTGTCGCGAAGGGTGGCGAACGCGCCAATGCTCCCCACGGACGACCCGGGATTCGCGCTAATCCGCGAGGCTCCAGAGATCGCCCAAAGGGCGGCGCTCGCGGCGCCGTCGTCGACGTGCGCGAAGAGGGGCTTCTTGGCCGCGAAGTTCCGGATCTCGGTGGCCAGCTCGGAAGTTCCAGCGACCGTTCCTCCGGGGCTGTCGACGACGAGCATGCCGCCCAGGACGTCGGGGTCGCGGGCCGCGGCGCGAAGCGCCTGGCGAACCCGAACCGTTGAGGTCCCTCCGAAGAGAGACTGAAAGCTCGTCTCGTACTTCGTCATCGGGCCCGCGATTTCAAAGACTGCGCGGCCGTCCGAATCGACGGTATAGAGAGGGCGTTGGCCGGCCGAGCCGGCGGATGCCGCGGCCTCGGCGCGCAGCTGCTCGAGGTTCGCGTCGCGCGCGATCTCTACCATCTGCGCGAACTGCTCGCCGTCAATAGCCCACGCCCCGAAGAGCTGATCGGGGCGACACTGGGCGGCGGGTTGGTTCGGGGAGTTGGCCATAAATAGCGAAAGCCCCGCTGCCTGTTAAGGCATGCGGGGCTCACTCAATGGTCTCCCGTACGGGGCCCGGTTAGTTGTTCGTCGAGGGGAAGTCTCTTACTTCTTCGACGGCGTTGTCAAGTCGGTTTTCTTCTGGTCGCCTGGTGAGACGGGTGCGGGGTCCGCCGTCGGGATTCCCTCTGTTGCTTTGGGAAGGCCCGCGGCCTCGCGCAGAACGCGATCGATTTCGGGATCGCTGCGCCAGTTGAAGCCGGCCGCGCACACCTTGCTCACGAAGTCACCGAGCGGGGCGAGATCAAACTCCTTCGGCGTTTTGGCGCGAAGGCGCGGCGACAGTTCGGCGGGCCAGCCGTTCAGCCGCATGATCAATGGCGAGTCGGCCTGGAACACCTCAACGACGATGCGCGCGATCGCCTTCACGGCGATTTCAAGGATGTTCGTCTTCGTGTCCGAAAGGGCGAAGCTGCCCGTCGCTTCGTGACCCATGAGCAGGACGTCAGCGAGCAGCACCATCGCCATCCGCCGCTCGTAGCGCTCGGCGATCGCGCTGGTGTCGAACTGCCGCTTGCCCCCGGAACCGAGCAGCTCGAGCTCGAACAGTTTGTGGCCGTTCTGATCGTAGGCCGTGGGCCAGACGAGGCCCTCGTTCTCGCCGCGGGCGATCGTGATCACGGCCTCGCGCAGGACGTTGAGAGTCGCCTTCTCCCAGTCCTTCGCATCCGGCGAGAACCACTCGGCCGCGACCTTCGCCACGGGGATCCCGGTGAGGTCGCGCGAGATCCCGATGGCCTCCGCCTCGCTGATGCGTTTGAAGAAGTACCAGGAGAACCAACAGTTCCGCAGAGCCGACCGGCCTTCGGGGTTGTTCTTCGATCGCTTGGTACGGAAGTGCAGGAGGTTCGCGGCCGGGATCGTCTTCCGAATCCCCTTTTCGTCGACCTGGCTCCAGGAGACCAGCCGCGAGCCGGAAGGCGATAACTCCCACGGGCTATGTGGCGCCGAGGATTCCGGGGCGCGTTCTGCAAAGCTTCCCCACGTCCACCGCCCGTCGGTGTACTTACTCGATTGTGTCGGGTTGTCGGGGATGAAGCCCTGGCGGCGCTTGAGGATCCGCTCCTTGCCGACCCATCCAAACGTCAGCATGTCGTCCACGACGCCCTCGACCGTGTCGGCGATGGGCGAATCGAGATCGTCGAACGATTCGTTGTGGAGTTGCGCGGCCTCGATCGCGCGAGGGCTGGAGTTCGCCGGTTCCCACTCGAAGTTGAATTGACGGAAGATCTTTGTGATCGCCTCGAAACAGGCGCCGAGAATCGCCGCGTTGTCGCGCATCTCTCGATAGCGCCGCATGCCCTCGCGGCCGCGAAGGTCGGACAGCCACTCTTCGGCGATCGTGCCGCCGTAGCGCTTGAGGCCGGTGACGCCCAGGCCTTCAGGATTGATTTTGTTCACAGGGGCCTCACATTCGGGACATCGGCCGCGAGCCAAGGATCTCCGGGGGTGCGACCGGTTGGCCCGAGTTCGGCGACTGAATCAAGAGATACGTCACGCCGTGAACGAGCGCGTCGACGCGGTTTGGGGATGGCGCCTGCGGGTCCCATGGATCCCAGGAGGACATCTCCTCCTCGAGAGCCGAAAGGTGATTGACCTGGTCGGCGTTCTCGCAGTGGTGAACCCGTTCCGCCTCGTACATGCCGGCGACCGGATCGGCACGGGTCTTCTTGTCGCGGGCTGAGTGAACAGGGATCCATCGGATCCGCTTCTTGGGGTCCACGATCCCGATGACGGACTTCACCAGGTTGGGTCGGTTCGGCGTCTCGTTGGCTTCGTAGAGGATCGCGTCGGCCTGATGCTTGTCGTACAACGAGACCGCGGCGCGGGCCCACGCGATCGGCGAGCCCTTGATCGTTCCGTCCGCGAAGACGTAGGCGTGAGGGATGGCTGTCTTCCCCTCCGGCGACGGGCCCACTCCCACACCGATGATCCCGCAGGCATCGCGACGACCGTCCGACGAGTGCGACGGATCCACGACGACCAGCTTCCGGTGTAGCGCGGGCGGACGTTCGACTCTCGTCCGGTCGATGATGTCGAGCTTCCAGAGCGCGCCCTCGACGATGTCCAGAATCTCGGCGTCCAGCTCCTGCCGGCCGAAGCTGCTCTCGCCATACTCGGCGCGCCGTTTCGCTGCGAAGCCGGGTGAGAGGTTGAGAGTGTTCTCCTCCGTCGACCATCGCCGCGCGATCGTGCGGAAGACAATCTCCTTGCCGAACTGATCCTTGACCGAGAGGTCGAAGCTCCACGCGCCGGACTCGATCTGTTCGCGCGTGACCGGCCGCTGACCCGAGCCGCGGGCCTTCTCGCCGAGGACTGCGTCGAGGAACCATTCCGACCGTCGCGGCGTCGAGGTGAAGACCACCTGCGGCGCTTTGCCGAGTCGCAGGCCGTCGAGCAGGTTGGAGTAGGTCTCCCGATACAACCACGACGCGAACTCGTCGCCCCAGGCGAAGTGATGCTGAGGACCGCGCAGCTCCGCGGGCTCCTGGCTCGTGTACATGTGCGCCTCGGAGCCGTTCGGCCACTTGAGGAGGCGCTTCGACGGGTAGTACTTCGGACGGAACCACGGCGGCGAGCACGAAAGGATCCCGCTCTCGCCGAGGATCATCGTGTCGCGCACGTCGCGCGCGGTGCGGCCGACCAGGGCGATCCGACAGCCCGGAAAGGCGCGCGCCTTCTCGATGATCCACTCCGCCCCGGGGCGCGTCTTTCCACCGCCGCGGCCCGCGATGAAGTAGGCGACGTCCCATCCCGACTCCGGAAGTTTCTGTTTCGGCCTGGCCCAGAGCGACCAGCGGTAGCGGATCGACTTGTAGAGCTTCTCGACTTCCTCGAGCGGAAGGGCCGCGATCACCTCGAGGGCGCGGCCCAGACTCTGAGGCAGATAGCCGAACGGAATCACTTCGCCTCTGCGTTCGCGGTGTCGGCCTCGCGCTGGAGCAGTTCGAGGACGGAGACGTGGCGGCCTTCGACCTGGCTGGCTTGCTGAGCGAGGCGGAGCATGATGTCGCCAAGCCGCGTCCGCGCGGTTCCGAGGTCGGGCTCGACTTCCTGAGTCGGAATCTGTCGATCCCAGTCGAGGAGGTTTCGCGCGCGGAGAGCCTGGGCGTTGACGGACCCGTCTGTTCCATCGGTCTTCGTCCGTTTGCTTCGGACGTGGATGTCGCGAAGAAGCTCAACGCGAGCGAGAGCGTTGCCACGAACGATGGTCGCGCGCAGTTTGTCGAGCTCCGCGGGCCCCAGCTGCGAGTCGTTGAGGTCGAGGCTCGCGATGATGTCCTTCTCCTGCGCTCCGGACTTCGCGTAGAGGAGGACGAGGCCCCAATTGATCGCTCGCGATCGCTTTCTGCCGGCGCCGGGCTTGGCGCCGCCGGTCGTTTTGCCGGATCGACCCTTAGCACCGGCCATAGCCTCGGATTCTGGGCTCGGCCACGAAATCAGAATGCCCCGCAACTGGCGCGGTCGAAATGCGGGTCAGACCCCCCGTTTTCAGGGTTTTTTGGGGGTCGTGAGTAAGGCGAAGGGGCGGCTCCTGGGGGTGTGGCATGAAAACCACCAAGGAAATGACCCCCACCCCTCCGGTTTCCCAGTATCGGACGCGGTTCGGAGGACACGCGACGATCACGTGCGGTTCCTCACGCGTTCGACGCCGATTCGATACTCGATCGAGCCCTTCTTGGTGGTGGAGTAGATGAACTCGAACAGGAGGACGTGGGTCTCCTCCTCACCGAACGGCGTGGCGGCGTTCACGATGGAGTTGTCGAGCGGATCCATCAGCCAATAGCCCGTGCCGCCAGAGACATCGAAGACTCCGCCGTTCGCGTTCTTGATGCTCACTCCGTTGCGGCCGTTGACGACGGTGTTCTCCTGCTCTTCGTTCACCTTGATGGTGAGCGAGTCGAGGGATGCGAGCGCGATGCCGGCGCCGTTCTCGTCGAAGAGCGTGAACGGAATCTTGACTGTGTCCTTCTCACGAACGGATAGGTCGACCATCAGCACACCTCCACGGGACCGAGGACCAGGCGTGGCGCGCGGGCATCACCGACGCTGGCGCGAGCGAGCGCGGCGGACCCCAAGGCGATCCCGGCCGCCGCACCATCACCGAACACTGCGAGTGGAGCGTCGGGGACTCCGAAGACAACCTCCGGGGTTGAGGGCGCTCCGATGTGCATACAGCCCTTGACGTCCGTGCCCCATCCGGAGATGAACCGGAGGATGACGTCGATCGGCCAGGGCGCGCCCGAGTAGAGACGAAGGTCGATCACTGGACTGCCTGCTCCTCTGCCTGAAGCGTGCGCAGTGTGGTCCCGAAGATCGCCGTGCCTCCGCCATCGAGGTATCCACGCAGCCACCAGCGAGCCACGCTACGGGCACGGGCCGCGAGCGATGAGTCTCCGGACACGTTGAACGAGAACGCAGCGGACCCGTCCGCCGTGGTGACGGCCACCCTCGCATCCGTCTCCGCTTCGAAGAGAGTGACCTCCGCGTTGGGGATCGTGTTGCCGAGCGAGTCGCGGGCAACGCCCTCGAGGATGTAGTTCCGGAAGGGCTTTCGCGGGAGGCCGATCACCACGTTCTGACGTCCGCCTGGACCGTTCATAGCTTCGACTCCACGGCCATCTGATGCATCTGGATCGAATTGTTCGCGGCAGCCACGGACCACGCTGCGAACAGACCGAAGTCCTGATTGACCGAGCAGTCAAACGTTGCCCCGACGGCGGGCGCCGACGCGGGCTGACTTAAGCAGCCGTTTCCTCCCGCGCTCGGAGCGGGTGAGCCAACCACCAGGCGAGACGAGAACGTCCCCATCCACATCTGCGAGGAGAGGGAGGAGATCACTCTCGCCGTCCCCTGAAGCCGCAGGATCCACGGAACGTCCGTTTGCGTGCCCAGGACCATCGCTGGACCCGCGAAGACATTGACTCCGTTCAGCCGCAGGATGAACTGCAGCGTTCCGGAAGCGCCGCGGCTGGCCACTCCGGTCGCGACGAGTGACATGTGCTGGCCTACGAATCGGAACCAGCCTGCACGAAGACGCAGCGTCGCATCGTTCGGCATGAGGTTTGTCGGCGTGGTCGAGTTGGCGAGGACAAGCCCCGGCCCCGAGATGATGTGAAGGGGCTCTACCAGGGACAGGAGCGACATGCTTTTCTTAGTTCAGCGCTTCGACAGTGAACTGGTGCGCGGTGAGCGTGTTGCCTGCGTTGGCGACCGACCACTGAGCAAACAGGTTCAGTGCCTGCGCTGCGGTCGAGTCGAAGCCCGCGCCCACGGCCGGCGCGGACGTGGGCAACACCAGGGACCCGGCTCCTCCGGCGGCAGGGAGTGGAGAGCCAACGATCGACTCCGATGTGAGCTCGCCGATCCCCATGAGGTTCGCCGCGGTACCGGGGCCGATTGCTCGGCAGGTGAGGTCGAGATCGAGGATCCACGAGACGTTCGTCTTGGCCACGATGTTGAGCGCGATCGCACCGCTATCCCAGACGTCGATCGCTCCGTGGCGGACGAAGAACCGGACCGTGCCGGGCGTTGTGACGATGTTGGAGATGCGTCCGGCAGCCCGAAGGCGGAGATGTTTCCCAACGAAATAGAAATTCTCCTCGAGCGTTCGGAGGCCGCTTGCGTGAAGGAGCGAAGCGGCGGCCACGCTGTTTCCGTGAGCGGCGCCGTCCGCCTGCATGGCCGCCAGAGTGTCTACGTAGAACTGTGAACCCATGATTGCTCCTCTATCTCGCGCGGGATTCCGCGACCGTGGGCACCTTCAGGGTGCGGTTCTGGAGCGCGAGTTCCAGCATCCACAGGCGCTGATCGGTGCGGGTCCATTGGTCCGCGGTGGTTGCCTCGATGCGTCGCATCGCGTCGTCCATGCGAACGGTCGCCGCCGTGGCTGAGGTCTGGAGGAGGTTGAATCGCTCCTCGACCTTCGCGAAACGCGCGTCGAGCCAGCTGTACGCCGTCCAGAGCGCGCCGAGGACGGCGAACACCGTGCCGAGGCGGACCCATGTTGACTGGCGCACGTCGAGGCGGTTGCCCATCTGGTCGAGATCGTCCGAGATTTCGTCAGGCATGGCTTAGAAGGGCAGTGCCCGCGTGAGGAAAGCCACCTGGACGCCTCCGGTGAACGTGCCGGGGTTCACTCGAAAGCGCGAGGGGTGTTGGAACGGAATCGCGTAGGTCGCGACGTAGTTCACCTTGTCGGTCTGGCGAATCACGAGCTTCCCCCACGCGGCCCAGCCTCCGACGCTCCCGTTGTGGCCGCCGTAGCCCGAAAGCGATCCCTTGCCGGCGATTCGGATCCGCCCTCCACAGCCGAGCGTGTAGAGACGCGGTTCGCGCGGGTCGAATTCTCCGTCTCGGTTCCACGAGACGCGCGATGCGCCCGAGGGGTCGAAGTACGAGCTGCACGCCGGCGAAATGCTGAACTCCCCCGTT